>JAUWXZ010000020.1 GCA_030616125.1 Candidatus Aenigmatarchaeota archaeon | reverse complement strand
ATTTTTGGCTCTTGGGATTAAGCTTTTTAACCATCCCCTTTATATTTCACAAATTTGGAGCCACTAAATATGGTCTTTTAGTTCTTTTAAACACTATTCCTAGTTATTTTACGGCCTTGGATTTAGGCCTATTGCCTTCTCTGGTAAAATACATTGCTGAATTTAAAGCAAAGAATAAATCCTTAGAAAAGCTTTTGGGAACAGCTTTTCTTACCTACTTTCTTCTCACAATATTATGGGGAACAGTTATCTTTTCTTCTGCTGATTTATTAATAAAAAGAGTTTTAAAAATTCCGCCCGAATTAACAATAACCGCCTTAATTACCTTAAAATTGATAGCTATCAGTTTTATCTTAAGCTCTTTGGGAAATTTTTTTAATACTATTCCACAAGCACTTCAGCGATTTGAAATTTATAATCTAAAGCGTCTCTTATCAGGAACAATTATACCTCTAGGAACAATTACTCTCTTAATATTTAATAAAGGACTTATAGAAGTTATTTATCTACATATTGCTACCAACGGTTTAATTGTCTTAATTTTTTGCTTTATTGCTAAAAAACTTCTTCCCCAAGAATCTTTTATATTTAATTTCTCTCTTCTAAATCTAAAAAAACTCCTATCTTTTGGTGGTTTTAAATTTATCTCCAACATTAATGCCAGAGTTATTTTTCAATTGAATAAATTCTTAATAGCTGCTTTTTTACCAATTCATTTTGTTAGCTTTTATGCTATTCCTGCTAGTCTAACGCAAAAAGTAATTAGTCTCTTGCCTAACATTACCTCTCCAATCTTTCCGTTAGTTTCTGAACTTCATTCTTTATCTTTAAAAGACAAGCTTATTGAACTCTATAAACGTTCTATCAAAGTAGCTAATTTCATAATGATTCCTTTAACCCTTTTTCTTTTCTTTTTTGCCCATCCTTTGCTTTCCTTTTGGATTGATAAGGATTTTGCTAACCAAGCTGCTTTAATTTTAAAAAT
The DNA here is from genome assembly GCA_030616125.1 of Candidatus Aenigmatarchaeota archaeon. Lineage (GTDB taxonomy): Archaea > Aenigmatarchaeota > Aenigmatarchaeia > CG10238-14 > SCSR01 > JAUWXZ01. The sequence continues at coordinate 8,420 of JAUWXZ010000020.1, read as the reverse complement.
TTTAAGCATTGCTTACTTAATAGCCTCTTTTTCTGGAGTTCCAGCAATAGTAGCTGAAGGTCTAGGCAGACCTAAAATCCCTGCCTTTTTTGGGACTTTTAATACTATTCTCTATCTAATTTTTGCTTTCTTTTTAATTCCCAAGCTTAGAGGAGCTGGTGCTGCTCTAACTATTCTCCTCAGTGCTGCCTTCCAGGTCCCAGTTTTTGTTTTTTTTATGACGCACAAAATCCTCAAGATAAGGAATCTCTCTTTTTACCTCAATAACTATCTTAAACTTATCTTTTTAGGAGTCCTCGGCATTCTTCCCCTACTTTTTCTTTCTCCCCTTATTACTTCTTTCTGGCGACTTGGTTGCTTATTTTTTCTTTATAGCTTAATCTATATTACTACTTCTTTTATTAGCCAAACCATAGATAAAGAAGATAAAAGAATAATTGCAAGTCTTAAACAAACATTCCTGGGTTTTCTTAGTTAAATAATGAAGCTTATCACCTTCCCTTGTTTAAAACTAAACGAGCCAAGCCTCTATGGTGATCTATTCGTGAGAATAAAAACACCTAAAAGAGATTCGGCTCAAGTTTATTATGACAAATAATCTCTCTGCATAAATATTTCATTATGCTTTTAGGGTTGTTTGTTATACTCTCCTTGCTTACGGCTAATATTTGCCAAATCCTGGGCCAGCAGGACTCAAGTATTCGATCCCATGATCTCCAGTTCCTTGATCATTATATACACTCATTATCGTGGCAAATGAGCCCCAGATGACAGAGCCGATCTCGGTTCCGTCAGCGTTATACCAAACGCCGCCAACAACATTAGCGTCCAACGGAACAGCAACTATTTTAGTAAAGTAGTTCCATTTCTTCCCATTATCTACGCCTCTTTGATGATTAGTTAGCCACGCACCAGAGTCAACATAAGAACCAAGGCCATAGTGCCTATCTAGCAAACTATCTCCATCACAGTCTTCATTGGAAAGCCAAGCATCGTTCCACTTCATAATTAGATTAACATCACAATAAGCGCCTCCCAAGACTCGATCGTAGTCACAATATCGACCATTAAACATGTATGCTTGGTAGTTGTAGCCAAATTCATCAAAACCCGTTGTTAATGTTTCTCCAGTTGATGCGAGTAACTCGCCACTTTGAATAGTAGCGCAAGTGTTCTTTGGTCCTTGTGCTTTACCTGACTTAGCCATTACCGGCATTGCTACCAGCAACAAAATCAAAATAGCTACTAAAATTGACCATTTCTTCATTTTTTTTCACCTCCTTTCTAAACAAAAAAACCAACCGTTAAGGTTGGTAACTTAATAATTGGACAGGTAAAATATTTCATATCCTTTTTATATACACTATAAACACATTAACAAGTTTGTTCCTGGATTGTCAATAGATCAAACATTCTCACGTTTTAATTTAACCCAACGCTACTGATATAATATCTTCAATGTCTTTAAAGCTAAAAATAAAAGAGATTTTCCAAGGTAAAAAAAAGCTTAAAATTATTGGTATTGGTTTATTATATGTAGGTGCTGCTCTTGCTTTTTTTATAGGCTTTAGAGGTAGAAATAGAGGAAAGCAAGAACCTTCACCTAGTCCTTCTCCTACGATTTCACCCTCTCCTACTCCGGCAGAGGAGTATCCAGAAATATCTATTCCGCCACAACCAACTTATAAACCAATTAAAAAATCTCCTAGTCCAAGTCCTGAACCGAGTACTTCACCTTCACCTAGTCCTTCACCTTCTGAAGATCCTTCTGAAAACCCTTCTCCCTCTCTTAGTCCTAGCCCATCTCCGTCGCCAAGTTCTTCTCCTTCTCCTTCTCCAGAAGTAATTCCATCACCTAGTCCCAGTTCATCGCCAGAAGAAAGTCCTAGCCCTTCTCCAAATTAAGAATAATTACTAAGGTTTTGTTATAATTGTTTTAGCTAGATGAAAAATCGTAGCTTAAAACTAGCCTCAATTGGAATTGCTTTGCTTACTGTAGGTCTTTTTTTTCTTCTTTCTCCTAAGAAAACTATTTATTGTACTGAAGTTGGACAGATAGTTATTGCTATGTTGGCAACCTTGATTGTTTTACAATTAGTTAATATTTATTTAAATTTAAAAACATAAAATAAAATGAGAAAAGTTACAATATTGATAACTTTAATTATAATCTCACTACTATTGTTGGGATGTAGCCCTTTTGAATATGAGGGATTAAGTGCTGAAGAATGGTTTAATAATTATGATTACCAACTGGAAAGATATGATAATCTTCAGGATGAATATGATAATCTTCAGGATGAATATGAAGAATTACAGGATGAATATGATAATCTTCAGGATGAATATCGAAGATTTAAAAATTGTGTAGAAGAGTATATATATTGGGAAACCTGGGAAGGTTATCAAAATATTTATTATGATTGTCTTTAAAATGAAGTCTAAACTCAATAAAATTATCTCCATAATTTTAACTGCCTTAATGGCAGTTTTTTTGTCTTTAAAACCTGCTTATGCACATCCCGGAAGAACAGCTTCAGATGGATGCCATTATTGTAGAACCAATTGTGATAAATGGGGATATACTTATGGAACAAGACATTGTCATGGAGGCTATACTGCACCTGCACCTGAACCAGAAGTTAAAACAAGCCTAAAACCTTCTCCATCGCCACGGCCAAGTTTTAGTCCTTCTCTAACACCATCCGTTCTGCCGTCTATTCCTTCAACAAAGCCACAATCAGAAAACAAACCAACTTCTAACCCTGAAGTCAAAGGATATGAAACAAAAGCAAAAAGTCAACCACTCTCAACAACGGATTGGGCTATAGTTCTTTTTCTCCTAGCATTCGTAACTAGTGTTTTTGGGCTTTTTGGATTGGGTAGTTACAAGTTATTACTAAGAATTAGAAAAATATTTAGAAGAAAAAATGACTTTTAGCCTTGTTTTCCAAACAAATCATTTTCATTAAAAGCCTCATGGTGATATACTAAAAATTGGTGATCAAAATGGCTAAAGCAAAACGTTCTAGAACCATTACTAAAAGAATTAGTAATCCCATAACAGGAACTTACTACCGCTTGAGGGTGAGAGGTACTTCTGCTGGAAAAAGAGGTACTATTATGGGAAAGTGGAAACCTGCCACCAGATCGTCCAAAAGAAAGTAGGAGGTGGCAATGGTTCAAATATTCTTTGACGCAAATGTTTGGATTGACTACTGCTGGAGGAAACAATTCAGTAAAAACAGGGGGAAAAAGAAAAAACCAGCAATTTTAATCCACAAATTCAAAGCAAGAAAGACAAAAGTAACTATCACTTTGCCACTTCTTTATGAAATTTCTTCTCATTTTAAAGACTATTTTATTTTAGAAGATGTAATTGCTGACGGCTTTAGCATGTTTGAATTTAGCAGAGTAAAAAGAGATTATCAATTAAAAAAGGGTGTAAGAAAAAAAGTGGATGAGATTTATAACTTAGTCGTTTCTACTCCTTGTGTGAAAGATCAAATGCTTCTTGACTGGCTAAACGAAAAAACATTTGAAAAAGTATTTAAATTAACAGGGCGTTACGATTTCGAGTTTTTAGACTGCTTGCATGTAATAGCTGCTTCGATAGCTAATTGTGAGGTTTTTGTTACAAAAGATGAAGCCTTGCTAACTAAAATTAAATTTGCCTCTAAACGGTTTAGAAGTTTACAAAAGATAGAATTTATGAAACCTCCAGAGTTCCGGAACAAATTTGAAGATTTATTCAAAAAGTAGATTTTATCGGACAATTAGGACTTAAATATTTGTGCCTAATGTCTTTTTATGGTTAAGGGTATAACTAAAATTCCTTTCTCCTTCTAAAAATAGCTGTTTTAAGAATATTGTTTTTTTTCTATCAATGGAAGTAAAATAGGTTCGAACGTCATTCCCTAGACGAACCTAGAGGAGTTAAAATTTTAGAAGATTGTTAATTTTTGCTTTGTCCTGTAGCGACTGAATCCATAGCTGAGCTTTTTCATTTACTTTCTGTTGCTCTAATTGCCCTTTGACGCTTGCTCTAACCTCTCCTATATCTGATTCTTGAGGAATAAAATCTTTATTTTCTTCAATATATTCATCTATTTCTTCATCAGTAACACTAATATCTTTGCCAACGATTTCTTCAACTATTTTTTGAACCCTGATTTGTTCTCCTAGTTCATCTCTAGTCATCCCTTGAACCTCAAGTAGTTGATCTAAATCCTGGCCTCGACTGCTAAAACTTTCTTCTATCTGTCTTATTTCTTCCTTAATTTCATCTTCACTTATAACCACATTTTCTTTTTTTGCTTCTTGAAGGATTAGAATCTCTGTAATAAGTGAATCAAGAACTTCTCTGCCTGCCTTTTTTTCTAACTCTCTTATTAAAGTAAGGCGGAAGATAGGCTTGCCATTAACAGTAGCAACAATAAATTGATTTTTAAAATAATAAAGAGTTCCGGCAAGGATAATTATTACTAGAGGAAGGAGATAATTGCGTTGTTTTATCTTTGAAAGAATAGTAACTAACTCTGTCTTTTTTCTTGATCCTGCTTTCCTTGAAGCTAGCGTCTCTTTCTTTTTTGAAGTTGTTTCTTTTGTTTTCATTATTAGATTATAACAAACATATTGATAATTTAAAAGTGAATTACAGTTATCTTAAGTCCAGACCGGTTCCATGATGGAAATATCATAGCCTTTTGGAATAAGCCCTTCTGGAAGATAACTCTCCGGAATCACGGAAGCGCCCAAAGCAGGCATCCAAACGCCTTTGTAAATCTCTTTGGGAACGATATTTTTATATAGGAAAAATCCCCCCACACCTAGCCCGACAATTGCTATTAGAATAACTAAAATCTTTGCTTTCACTTTTTTAATCCCCCTCTAGTAAAGCTCCTTAATTGGACTTTCTTCACTTACTACTTCTTCATCTCCTAAAGTAGCGGCAGGTTCTGTGGAGAAATATTTACGGATTCTTATCCAATCGTAACTTGCCTTACCAAATCCTGAGTGATAAGTTGTACCTCCTAGTAAAACATAGTCTCTTCCTGGTGGGGGTCCACCCATGGGCCAGCTGTATTGGGCAACTTTAGTACCTGACGGTTCAAAAGCGTAAGACACACCGTCTTGGTGATAAATCGTAATCGTATTAAAACTACCAACAGGTGGAGAAGCAATTCCTCCATAGTTGCTCCCAAATACTACAATGCCCCCATCTGGGGAAGGATTATGCCTTAAAAGAGCCCAAGCGTCACTTGCAGGTCCCCCAGTGAACGAGGCATTTCCAATATTTGCCATATGGTTTACATAATTTCCGCCAGAGAATCTCTTGAAATTCATTTCAAAAAGGTTACTTAAAAGAATGTCTGCTCCTACATTTTTGGATATGTATTGACCTCCATGCTCTTCAGTACTGCCAGAAGTTGCAATCGTTACTATCCCATCTGACAGTTTAATTGTCGGACTGCCATGTCTATTCCAGACTTTTAATAATTCACTTTCATTTTTATAATCAAAGCCTTCAAAGAAATCAAAAACAGCAGAGCCGTTGCTGGCAGAAATCGCGCTGGGATATCCATAATACATGTAAACCTTGTTCGTCTCCGAACCTTCAACCTTCACCCAAACAACAGATTCACCCTTTCTATTCCAATCCTCTATCCAATAGGATAGTGGACGGCCATCTTCATCGAAAAATCTGATATCTTCTCCATTTGTCTTTGCTTTTGCATAATCAAAGTTAGAAGACGTTAATTTAATTTTAATTTGATAATCATTTTTAGGAGGGGCTGAAGCCAGGGTTATCGGTCTTACATTGCAGGGGGCAATAATTTGTTTGTAAATACACTGCTGACTATTGTAATCAAAGCTGTCTTTTGTGCATTCACTTCTGTCATCACAGCTTGGGCAATCCACGCATTCCGGATACACTTCACCAACCTCGCATATCTTATTTCCACAACAATTAGCTTTCGTCTCACTTATAAGATTAAATCCCGACAGAGAAAAGCCACATTTACCCAACTCACATACGTTCGTAGTAGTTTTGTTGCAATTCCAATATGTTATAGCAATAAAAATTCCATAAGCTATTATTGCCAAAACAGGTAGGAGGATAAGCAAAACAACAACTTTTTTCGTTTTCAGCCCTTTTTTAGGTTCTGTGGGCAGAGTTGATCCGCCAGCTGGCGGAGGTGGAGTTTGAGGAACGTCTTTAACTTCAGGCTGTGCCTCTTGAGTAACAGATACTTCAGGTACTTGTGGAGCATCACCTTCCATAATTAAATCTTAACACATTACCCTACAAAATTTCTGTGAACCATTTTTTAACAACTTCTTTTGTTTTTGGAGTATCGTTAATATTAATAAGTACCCCTGACATTTCTATTTCAAGGAAGTTTCCAGCAATAAACCCAGCAACCTTGCCTTCCCCCTTTTCAAGGACTATTTCATAAGCCTTAGCAAACTCTTCTTTACTCCATGATCCATCCTCTAATCTGTCCACCACTACACCAGGTTCAGCCATAAAGAACCTATGCAACACGTCAAATTCAGTAATCATGACTTTGCAATTGTCTTTTTCTGCCAAAGCAGATACATATTTTAAAACATTGTCAACATATCGAGAATATTCCTCTAAGGTCATACCCTCACCTTCTTCACCCCATCCTTGTGGTAAAATCAGTAATGAAATTCCCCTATAGTCATATCCTGAGAAATCTCCTGGAGGTTGTTCAGATAATTCTTTTAAATATTCTTCAGATAGTTCTCTATCAGGCAAACCAATCCCTGCTCCACTCCAAAAAATCTCGCCATGATAAACTTTTTTTATTTTAGGAAGGATCTCCTGCCTCCACTTTCCAGTATTTGGATGAAATATAACACCAGGCTCACCCAAAGGAGCAAAAAGTTCAACATCATTTTCTTCTGCTAATTTTGCTACTTCTATGATTTTGGAATTTAATTCTTCTACATCTAAATCTTCTAATTTAGGTTGAGGATAGAAATTTGGATTCAGCATAACCTTCATATCATTTTCATGAGCCACTTGAATATCTTCAACAGTATGGGAGGTGTACACACCAATTTGACCATCATCTTCGATAAGGAACCCAACTGACAATGAGACAGTATTCATTCCCATATCTTTCATCTTCTGTATATTGGAGGCCAGCCAACCTTCATATATACTAGGTATCCACATGCCCTTATAAATATAAACTTCTTCATCTGCTTTTTGCGTCCCAGGAAAAGAAATATTAGAAGTAGAAAAGTATTTCCAAATTAGAAACCCTCCTATGCCTAAAACAACTAAAGCTATTAGGATAATCAGAATTATTCTCAACCGCTTCTTAGGTTTGGTGGGTGGAGTTGGTCCGCCAGCTGGCGGAGGGGGTGTTTGAGGAACAACAGGAGGTTGTTGTGGAGTTTGAGGAACTTCTTTAACTTCAGGCTGTGCCTCTTGAGTAACAGATACTTCAGGTACTTGTGGAGCATCACCTTCCATAATTAAATCTTAACACATTACCCTACAAAATTTCCGTGAAATATTTTTTAATCACTTCTTGCGTTTTTAGGTTTTCTTCAACAACCATTCCCGGAATATCCAATCCAAGAAAATCACTATTGGCAAAAAACCCAAAAACTTTATCATAATCCTTTGCCTTTTCAAGTACTATTTCATGGGCTCTTGCACTCTCTTCTTTAGTCAAATGCATTCCATCCAACACACCGAATTCTGTAATAATTATTCCTTTGCAACCATCCCTCTCTGCTTGGGCGAGTGTGTATTTTAAAGTATCTTCAACATATTGAGGATACTCTTCCAGCGTCTGTCGTTCGGGCGACATCAAAGGGCTAAACCCAATATAGTCGAATCCTACATAATCCCCTGGAGGTTGCTCAGCAATTTCTCTAAAGAACTCATCATTCAGTTCTTTGTTAGAAGGCAGGCCAACTCCAGGTCCTTTCCAGACAGTATGACCGTGGTAAACTTTCTTTACTTTGGAAATAACTTCCTGCCTCCACTTTGCCGTTTTTTCCCCTAAAATCTTCTCTGGCTTGCCCCCGGGGGCAAAGAGCTCAACATTGTACTCTTCTGCTAATTTGGCGTATTCAATGATTTTGGAGTTTATTAGTTTTGTATCCATATCCATTCCAAGAGAGGGATTCCAAATATACACCATTTTCAATCCGACCTTCAGGCCGTTTCTGTGGGCATCCTGGATACTATTTACTATAATCTCTTTGTGAATAGGAAGGATTTCTTCAAGTTTTTCAATAAATTCAGGAGGAAGAACTTCTCTGGCTTTTTCAAGCCACTCTTCGTATTGAGGAGGGGGCACCAGTATGAAAACTGTATTTATCCCCATATCTTTTAGTTTCTGTGCATTGGTGTCTAAGTAATCCTGGTC
>JAUWXZ010000042.1 GCA_030616125.1 Candidatus Aenigmatarchaeota archaeon | reverse complement strand
GGTTGCGCTGTACACATTGGACAAATGTTAACATTGGGATGTCTTTCATCAGGATCATTCTTGCAAGAGCAAAACATTTTTGAATTAGTTTTTAATTCAGCATGAATTTCCAATCCTATTGCTGGTTCAAATTCATTTTTTTCCATAAATTATTTTTTTAAAAATTCCTTCATTATTTTAACCCCTGAACTTGTGCCTACAATATCAGCTCCAGCTATTACTGCGCTCTTTAAATCTTCTAGTGTTTTTATCTTTCCAGAAGCTTTAACTAATAAGCCAGGAGCTGATTTTTTCATTAATTTAAGATGATAGAATTTCTCTTTTAATTCTCTGTGTTCTAATGGATCTTTGCTGGTAGCAGTTTTAACACAAATTGCTCCAGCTTTTTTTGCAATCTGACAAGCTTTTATAATTTCCTTATCAGTTAAATAGCCTGAACCAATAATTACTTTAGTTGACAAAATCTTACAAATTGGTTTTAAATCTTTTAATACTTTATCCCACAAACCATGCTTTACATCAGGAATTGAATTAACAATATCAATATGATTACCTCCATCTCTTTTAATTCTTTTACAAATTGAAAGTCTTTTTTTATGAGAACTATCCCCTATTGGTTCATCAACTAAAACCACAATTTTAACATCAAATCCTTTAATTTGTCTTTTAACAAAACTCACCCATTCAGGTCTAATACAAATCCCTCCAAAACCATACTTTTTAACTTCATTGCAAAGCTTTTTAATGTCTTTTTTAGTTGCTTTAGGATTGACATTAGTGTGGTCAATGATTTTGGCAATTTTTTTATTCATAATTTTTTTCTAATTATTTTCCAAATTTGCTCATGAATTACTTGGAGTGATAATAATTTACCCCTTTTAAAACATTCAATAATTTTAAAATCTTTTGGAAATTCTTTAGCAACTTCTAAATATGAACCTGATGTAGCAGCAAGATGAATTAGGTCTTTTTCATGAATATCTCTTTTTTTCCGACCTAAATAAATCTTTTTTTTAGCTTTTTTTTCTTTATCAGTGATATTACCAGACAAAACGCGAGATACTGAAGGCGGAACTTTTAAAATAAAGGAAAAATCTGGTTTGGGAATATTAAAAAGTTCATATTCTAATTGATACAACCATTTTAAAAATTTTTTTCTTTGTTTCTTATCCCTTATCTTCCCTCCTTGATGACCTATATTTGATCCAACATATCTGTCTGCAACTAAAATCCTTCCTTTTTTTAACCAATCCCTGATTTGAAAACTGGCATCATAACGATCACAAGCATAAAATATAGAAGCCCGATAAGGACCAACCTCTTTTGCACTTCCATATTTGCCATTTAAATATTCCTCAACTAAACCTGCTGATTTTTTACCATATTGAGGAAAATCTATAAAAGCAGTTTTATATCTCTCTTTTTTAAGGCGATTGATTAATAATTTAGCTTGAGTTGATTTTCCCGAGCCGTCAATACCTTCAAAAACAATGAATTTACCTGAATAAAAATTCTTGAACATGATTTAATTTTAGCACAGCTTGTTGGAAAAGAAAAAAAATAGGGTGTTAGCCCTTTATTATCCTGGAGTTAATCCCTTCTTTTCTTCTGAATCTTAATGTTTTTCTGAAATTAGGTTTTGTTCTTTGTTACTTTGATCCTCTTTCAGAATTAGATCTGGATTTTCTTCAATTAGATCTTCAAGAAAATAGACTTTGTCAGTTAGCTCTTCTAACCAATTGGCACAACTTGTTTTTCCAGCAACTACCCAAATTTCTTTTCCAAGATCTTTAGCTAGTTGAAGAATGCCACTGAAACCACCATCACCCGAGAACATAATTATTCTCTTCAGATCTGTTTTTTCTTGTTTGTCTTTGAATTCGTCCGCTTCTTTGTTGTCTTCCCACAACAACCCCTTAGCTTGTTCTAAGTGTTTATTTTTCTTTTTTAGGAGTTTAATTATTTTTTCCTGTCGCTTAATTTTATCTTCTTGCTCCCTAAATAACACTTGACTTATTCTAGTGATTATCAGTGAATCCTCGGTTTGCCCAATCGCCTTGAATTCTTTGAAAGAAACTCTTTGCCTATCTAATTCCACCCACAACTTATTTGAGATAAAATCTTCAAATCTCAAATAGTCATAGTTGTTGCCTTCTTTTATCTCTATTAATTCTCTTGGAGCATAACAGAAAAAAATTTTTATCCTTTCGTCAACAAGATCCACAAAGAACATAAACAACTTAAATAAATCTAATTTAACACCAAGGTTTTTTGCCGCCCTGAAGATGTTTGAATTATCCATCACCATCAATGTCCATTTTGTCGGCCTTATCACGTTTTTCGCCTCTAGTTTTTTGTTTTTTCAAAGATACCTCTTTCAAAATACCAAGATAAAATGAATCTGTCAATCTTAAAAAATAAAAAAAGGGTCTTAAAAAAAAGCCCTTTAGATAGTAAAAGTTCCATAAGGTTCGTCAAGTATTTGAAGTAATTGTTCCAATGTCCCTTTCCACCTTCCCTTTGCCTGGGCAAACGCTTTACACATTGCTTTGGTATCTTTGGGTTCTGTGCATTTTTTCTGCCACCAACATCTCGGACCAATTTGGTTTAGCAAAAATTCATATTTTGCCAATGCTCTTGTAATTGGAATTCCTATTTTATTCCTAATCTCCCAATGAGCAGCACCACTAGTTCTTGCGTTAGAGATTCCAATGACACCTGCGCCTTTTCCATAAATATCAACTCTAGCTTCTTGGCCCAATAAAAGGAAATAAACGAAACTCGGATCTCTTTTCTTTATTCGCTTCCGCTGTTCTTGGATAGCTTTCTTCGCTAACTCTCTATAAATCTCTCCTGTCTCTTCGGGAAAACTTGAAGGAATGACAAATGTTCTTTTTCGGGTAATTCCTTGCAAGGACTCTATATTACAAAGCATTTGCCTTTGTCTTACTAAGTCAGCAAGTGTAGATAAGCTTGCTCTGGTTGTCATATCTAAGGAAATAGTTTCAAGCGTTCCTTGACCACTAAGTTTTATCCCCTGATTTGTTGGCTTTGTTGTCCAAAACTTCCACTTCGAAAGAATTCTTTCTTTGTGCATCTTAAGATGAAACTTTTGCTTAACTAATAAGTCAAATTTTTCACCAATTTCTTTAAGTTCTGGCAAGAGAGTACTCTTTAAAATATCAGCCAGCTTTAGTAAATAGCGAGGGGGGGCAAAAAATATCATCCTTGTTAGTGCACCTTCAGCTAAGATGTATTTTGCATCTTCCCTTGGAACCTCCAACCCGAGAGCTTCTTCATAACTCTTAAAGGTCATTTTCCCAAAACTACCAAGTGTTCCAGTATAACTAACAGGACTTATTCTACGGAAGGAAGTTTCTAAACCGGCACCGAAAATCTGATTTGGGGCAGAAACATTTCTCCACAGATAAATCGCTGCAAAGCGAGAGATGTCTTCAAGAGTTATAGCATAATCCAAGAAATCACCAGGAATTAAATGCCGGAACTTGCTCATCACACGATTGGCAAACTCTCTTGACCCTTGCCTATCTGCCAAGCACTCCTTGTAAAGCTTATCAATACTTCCTTTTTCAAACGGTGTTCGAGAAATCTTCAACGCTAAGGCAATGAGAATGAAAGTTTCATCTTTCAAAAAAGCAATTTTCACCATTTTCTAGTCATCTCCTATCCTTTTTTCAGTTGTTAATGAATATATATTTTTAACACAAATAAAAAATCCGTCAAATTGACAGAGATTATCATTTTTTGAATATCTTTTACGATTAAGTATTCTAGTCTACCCCATACTGGTGCTTATCGTCTATGATATCTCTTTCCTGCCAATTTCTAACCCAGTCTTGAACATTAAAAACTTTGTACTCTCCATCACTGGTAGAACAGATTATTCTATTCAAACCTGCATTAATAATCATTTTTTTACAAATAAAGCAAGGGAAAAAATCAATCCGATTTCTTTCCTTACCTTCACCATAAAGAAACATATCCCCCTCAGAGACATTTGTTCCTAACCTAGCGGCATTTACTATTGCATTCTGCTCGCTATGAACGCTTCGACAAAGCTCATAACGATAACCGTGAGGAATGTTCAACCTATCTCTTAAACATTCATTCCTCTCAAAACAATCTTTTGTCTTTCTTGGAGCACCACAATAACCGGTAGCAATAATGGCATTATCTTTGACAATGACAGCCCCAGATCTAACTCTAAGACAAGTTGATCTTTTTGCAATCTCTCTGGCAACGCTTAAGTAGTATTTATCTTTTAGAGGTCGTTTTTGCATAAAAAATTATTTTTCAATTTCAATGCCCATGTTCTTAGCAGTTCCCTCAACAATTCTCATTGCTGCCTTAATGTCATCAGTATTAAAATCAGGCATTTTTTGTTCAGCTATTCTTTTTAATTGCTCTTTGGTAATTTTAGCAACTTTTACCTTATTTGGCTCGCCAGAACCTTTTTCAATACCAGCTGCTTTTTTAAGAAGTTCTGATACAGGAGGTTTTTTTAACTTAAACTGATATGTTCTATCTTCAAAAACAGTGATTTCAACTGGCACAACAAAACCTTGCTGACCACCAGTCATATCATTAAACTTCTTGCAAAAATCAGCAATATTTAAGCCATACTGAGCTAGAGCAGGACCCACTGGAGGAGCTGGAGTAGCCTTACCTGCTGGAATCTGAACCTTAATTTTAGCAATTACTTTTTTAGCCATACATTTTTGTTTACAATTTTTTAATCTGAAGCGAATCTAATTCTACTGGAGTATCTCTGCCAAACATATTTACCAATACTTTTACTTTTCCTTTTTCTTCATCAATATCTGAAACCCTGCCATCAAAATCTTTAAATGGACCATCTATAATTTTAACTAAATCACCAGGTTTTACTTAAATCTTGTATTGAGGCTCTTTTTCTTCCATTCTTTCCATTAAATTGTCTATTTCTTTTTTAGAAACTGGAATTGGTATTGTTCCAGCGCCAATAAACCCAGTAACATTGGGTGTATTTCTAACAACATACCAAGAATCATCAGTAACAATCATTTCAACTAACACGTATCCAGGATAAATCTTTTCTTCAACTGTTTTTCTTTTTCCGTCTTTAATCTTTATCTTTTTTTCTTTAGGCACAATAACATTAAAAATCTTATCTTCCATGCCCAAAGACTCTATGCGCTGCTTAAGGTTTTTAGCAACTGATTCTTCATATCCTGAATAAGTATGAAGAACATACCAAGATCTTTGTTGTGGTAACTTCTGCTTTGGCATAATTTTAAAGTATAAATTTGTCTAAAACTCTTGTAAAAAGAAAATCTATTCCACCTAAAAACGCTGCTGTAACTATAGAAACACCAATAATAATTAAAGTATATCTTATGGTTTCTTTTGTTGTTGGCCAATTCACTTTTTTAATCTCAAGCTTAACTTCCTTAAAAAAGTTATCAATTTTACTAAAAATATTTACTATACTTGGCAT
>JAUWXZ010000062.1 GCA_030616125.1 Candidatus Aenigmatarchaeota archaeon | reverse complement strand
TCAGTGGCAATTTGGGACTCTATTTGAGTGAGTTTTTTTCTTAATTTTTTAAGAATTATTCCTGTATCAGCTGGGTGGATGAACATTGAGGCATTAAAAATCTTATCCAGGTTGATAATTGGTGAGAGCCAGTTAGCGGTTAAGAAACGTGGATAAGTAATCACAAAAAAGGTCCGGCTATATTTTTTACCGATTTGAACATAATTAGAAGTAACTTGAAGAGCTGAAGGAGCAATGGCATCAACTAGAGAACCCTCAGCTGTTGGCATTTGCGTTTCTTCTGGCAGTTCTAGTTCTTCTTCTGGTTGTTTTTTTCCTAATAAAGCCATATTATTTTTCTACGTTGTAAAATTCGTAAAAGAGTTGGATTAGTTGTTCATCGTTTAAAGGCATAGCTTTTACACCCAAGCCCTGGAGGCCTTGAATTATGAGATTAACCCTTTGGTCAAGTTGACTCTTATATTGGTTGAATTTTTCTAATTCAAATGTCTCCTTTTTCGGTTTTTGAGCAGTGATAATATTTTTTATTTTATCAACAAAACTTTCTTCTCTGGCCTCAATAATCTTAAAAGGAATAACTATATAAAAAGATTTATTCATAATATTGGCAAATTCAACAAAGTTTTTCACAAAATTTATATATTCACTGGTTTGAACTCGAAGAAGTTCATTGGTTTGTCTTTTTTCTAATTTTCTAATTTGGTCAAGATAGGCATCAACTTCAAAGTGACGGGAAGCAATAATTATTTGGATAGAGAAATCAAGAGAATTGAGAAATTCCTGAAAACGGCCGATTATTGCTTCTTGCTCATTAGTGCTTAAAAGCTCAAAGTTTATACTAGAACAAATACAGATAGCTTTTAAACTATTATCTTTCATTGTTGCCACTCCTTCCTTAATTTCTTTAACTTCTACGAATTTTTGCACTGCCGGAGCGTTTTTTGGTAATTTTTGATTTGCCATATTATTTCTCTATTTCTATTTTCCAGCCGATTTCTTGTAACTTTTGTTTTAAAATCGGCTTCATTTTTTTCTTAGGAGGGGTTTTTTTAATTATTTGAGGAACCCTTTCCTCGGTTTTTTTCTGGATGGTCGGTTTTTTCCAGACATAGAAGTCTGGTTTTTTTACAAATCCCAAAAAGTTCTTAATTACATTAATAAAAGGTTGATTATTGACTTTTACAAAGGCCAGGGCAAAAGTCAAGGCACAGACAGGAATAGCTAAGAGGATAAGAACGAAAAGATTAACTAAGTTATAGAGAATAAACAGAACTACAGCCGCAACTAAAATATAGAAGAATTGTTTTATGGTAAAGGGTCCAATAACCTTGTCTTCAATATCAATATATTGTGGCACTTGAAATTGCATGGATCAGGGCATTGGTAAGCTTTTTAAATCAACAATGTTTTCGTTTTTAGGTCTTGGTGGGGTCGGGGAAGGAGGACTTGAAGGAGGACTTGGAATAGGTTTTGGAGAGGATTCTTGCTGAATTTTGGTTAAAATAGGCATTACAGGGGAGAATATTTCTTGTTTGATGTCTTGTACAATTTTTTGAGCAGTATTTCTGTCTATGTCCAACTCTATTTCTAAAGAACTAATTAATTTTTCAACAGCTAATACAGTTAAAAGAACTCGCCCAGTTGCACCAGCTAATTTGGGAAGGTTTTGAATAGGGATTTGATATCTTTGAGCGATTTGTTGGATTTTTTCCGCATTCTCCATGCTGAAAATCGCCTCTCTTAAATTTTGGGGAAGGCTTAAATATATGTTTTGAAGTTGTTCTCTTGAATATGGCATATTTTATCCAAAAGGTTTTTCTTCTGGTCCTGGGTGTGTTTCTCGAGCTTTTTTAAATTCTTCTTTACCGCTTCCAGCTAAAGCAGAAGCAGTCTCCTCTATTTCAAATGTCCAACCCAGGTCTTGACCAGCATTGGAATCAATGTATCTAACCAATTCTGCATTTATCTTTTGCATTTCTTGGCGCCTTTCCGTAGCATTTTTGCCAAGACCGTTAATAAATTTTTGGAGCTCATTCATAACCTCTGTATTGGTAGTAGCAATTTTTCCAAGATGACCAGCTTTAGTATTTTTATTTTCAAGGAATGCTTTTTGAACATCAGGCTTATCTTTAAAAGTTTCCGCCTGGAATTTTTCAGTAGTAGCTACTTTTGTTTTATCAAATATTTCCTTAGGTTCTTTACCAATAGCTCGGGCCAAATCAGGTCGATTTTCAAGCATGGGACCAGCTGTCCCATAAATATTTGCCACCTTAACAATTTTTTCAAGATCCGTTTCTTTAAGATTACCACCGGCTGAGAATTTACCTTTTTCAGCTAAAAATTGAGCTGCAGCTATTTGTTGGGCCCTGTTGCCAGCAAAACTAGGCCATAGAGATTTTAATGTATCCGGAGAATGAACTGATAATTTTTTCTTTTCTTCTTCTATGGTCCTTCTTTGAGCTGTCATTGTTTTAATTGGAACTTGGGCTAATTTTCTTAAGCCAGGCACTCTACCAAATGTTTTTGCCAACCCACCAGCCATTTTTTCCATTGGCTTAGCGAATCTTTCTCTAACTCTGGCTCCGGTCCAGCGAGCTGTTCCTTTATAAATTCCTTTTCCAACCTTCATAGCTGTATCAGCGCCGTAAAAGCCAAACTTACTAGCCGTAACAAGCCCGCCAAGGAGTAAGGCAATTATAAAAAGATAATGGATAATGAGAGCTGGTGACGAAGTAAATGCATTTACAAACGCACCCATACCAGTAAATTCAGTGGACATTTCCTTTGCTACAATAAGAGTTCCTCCTTCAACAGCAACCTTTACTGCTAGCCAAATAAAGAAGGCATAAGCTGGGGCAAAAAAGCACCACTGAAGGAATGTTTTCCACCATTTTTTCCAATTCTGGTGCAAAGCAGGCATTATATAGCAAATAAAAACTAAAGGAACTAACATTACTAAAAACCAAATAATCACCACTCGGATTAAAAGCAAAATTGCTCCAGCAAGAAAAGTAAACACAGCTACGAGCATTACCAGAGATCCCATGGTCATTGAAATAACAAAAGTTACCATATCAGCACCAAACTTTCCAGCTGCATCTTCTATACATTCGTCTTGAGCCGATTTCCCCCCTTCTTCTTTTGGTTCATCAGAAAGTCCATCACATTCTATTGGTTTATATATTTCAGTCAATCTTAAACTATCAGTTAATGTAGCTGAGACCCCCTCTTTGCCAGTATACTTTTTTACATCATCTACAAAAAAATTGGCCGTGAGGTTGCTGAAATCAATAATTACACTACAGATTACCAAGCTAAAATTTATTAAGAGAGCAATAATAATTATTTTAGGCAAGAGCTCTCTTATGCC
>JAUWXZ010000058.1 GCA_030616125.1 Candidatus Aenigmatarchaeota archaeon | reverse complement strand
TAGGACTTTCCAGTTCTAAGGGAGGAACCTCAGAAGAAATATCTTCTCCATCCTCTTCTTCATTAATCTCTATATTGAATTCTTTCTTAATATCATCAATTATTTCTTCGTCAATCTCTACAAAAACTTCTACAATGACTTCTTTTTCTTCTTCTTCAAAATTCTCATCTATTTCCAAAATTAAAATCCTCTATAAATTCTTCATTTCAATCCAATTTAATCTTTTGTAGATTCGAGTTTGAAGCTAAATAGGTTTTTTAGTACTTCAATTCCAGGCTCTACCCCAAAAGTTTGTTTATAGGCTTGGACTGCTTCATTAAATTTGTCATTTTTTACCAATTGTTTTACTAACGATAAACCTGCGATAATTCGTTCATTTTCAAATTTTCTTTTTCGAATTTTCTCCATCCTATATAGATAAGAATACTCGTCTAAAGCATTAACCTTCCCCATTAAAGCCTCAACAATGACACCGTCGGTTTTCATAGTAATAGTCTGATTTCTTAGAATAACTCCGTCCAACCATCTCACGTCTTCTTGTTGAACTATCTTCCCATCTTTGTCTTTTTTTTCCGGACGCATGAAATACTCTTGTTGACCATATGGATTTCCTTCTTCATCGATAGTTGGCTTTACTCGTAAGTAAGATCGTCCTCCAGGACCCTTACTTACATCCTCGATTAATGCTTGTGGTCTTCCGTGATAATCATCAACATTTGCATACTCATTCAAGATGATTGTCTTAAATTCTTCAAGAAACTCAGCAGGATTTTTCATATATTTATTAACAAAATATACCAGATCACCCAAGGAATAATCTCGAAAACTCCCAGGATATCCATTATAAAATCCAATCCTCAAACCTACCAAGTGAAGAATTGAGTGATATTGTTGGTTCATCTGTCGGAATGTGAAATTTAAAGTTCGAGTTACGTTTAAGTTCCGAATTGTTCTCATAATAGAGGTCTCCAATCCTGTCTCAGTTTTCCTTTCATGTTCTGTGTCAATATTGACATCTCGTTGTGCGTTAGAGCTTTGAGCATGCTTTGCCGCGGCATTCAGGACATTCTTTGCTGACTCCTCTCTCGACGAACTACTACTTCCTTCTGTGCCAGCGCTTACACTTGCACTCCCCCAACCCCAACCTGCATTAGCACTCGCTTTTACGCTGTACGAAGAGGTATTATCAATCTTTGAACCCCTTGCGCATTCAGCTTGGGCTGATTTTTCGAATTCATCAGCTTTCTCTTCAGTATATGAGTCTAAAATGGATGATGCCTTTTTTATAACTTCCTCGGATTTTCTCCATGTTTTAATACTAATTTCTGTAACTTCACGAGGGAGAAGTGAAAATGTTTTTACTGTAGTGCCTGCACCATAATCTCCAGGAAAGTTTGTAAGTCTGAATTTCTCTATGAACAATAATTTGGGTTTTAATTTTTCAACACTGAGGAATTTGATTTTCAAATGATTCCCTAAAGTTTTATAAAATGCGGGAGCCAATTTCTTATAGGTCATTGCAATTTCCAGATAATATTTGAATAATTGATATCTAGCTTGGAAAGTATCAACATCTTCAGCTATGATTGGTTTTACAGGGAATGTCTCAGTAGTACTAGCTAATCTCTTTTTCATCCCAGCTAATAGATTCGATTTAACAGTAATAACATTTGTTAAAAATGTAAATCTTGCCCAATTCGCGGCCTGAAAAACTATTTTTGGTAATCCAACTAGGGATTGAAAAGTATCCCAAATTTTTTTCTTTTCGGCTTTCAAAACATTTAATTCATTTTCAAGATTAATAATATTTTGCTTTAAAGCCTCAATTTGAGTTTCATCGGGGGGTTCTACTTCTTCAATTTCCAATCCAAAGAAATCTTCCTCTAATTCGGCTCTTGATATGTTAGATAAATAACTACGAATTTCTTCCCTGTTTTTAACCATGACTTCTTGATAACTTTTAGTGTTGTAGACTACTTCTTCGTTGAATTTTTCAATGGGAATATCGTTAAGCTCAATAAAATTTCTTCCTTCATAGAACGAAGGACTAGGAAGATCGTATCTTAATATGGGAGCAGTGGCATCTCCTTCGAATTTCATTAATGGAATTTCTTCTTGTTGTTCTGTCATTTTTAATACCTCTTTTTCAATTAATTGGTTTTCTTCTGTAGTTTCTTCAATTTCTAATTTTTTTTTTTCCAAAATTTCTTCCTCTGTAGCAGTTTCTACTGTAAGAGGTGGTTCAGTTTCTTTTTCTTGTTCTTCTTCTTCAATTTCTAATTTTTTCTTTTCTAAAATTTCTTCCTCTTTGACAGTTTCTACTGTTAGAGGTGGTTCAGTTTCTTTTTCTTGTTCTACTTCTTCAATTTCTAATTTTTTTTTTTCTAAAATTTCTTCCTCTTTAGCAGTTTCTACTGTTAGAGGCGGTTCAGTTTCTTTTTCTTGTTCTACTTCTTCAATTTCTAGTTTTGGTTTTTCTAAACTTGCTACCTCTTTATCAATTTCTACTGTAAGAGGTGGTACCGTTTCTTTTTCTTGCTCTACTTCTTCAATTTCTCCTTTTTGCTCATTCTTTAAATTTTTAAATTTTTCTAAAATTTCTTCTTTCTTGATTTTTGCTTTTATTTCATCATTTTTCTTTTTAGGTGTAACCTTTTTTGGTTTGGGCTTCTCTTTAGGCTTTTTCTTTTCTTTCCTCTTTTGAGGTTTTTCCCCGCTTCTTTCTGCTTTTATCCTCGCTAAAGTCTTTTCGAACATCTAAATTATCATTATTTGAATTTATTTACATTTATGTAAAGAACCTTCGCCAATAATGTAAAAGATTATAGTCTCATATTTAAATCTTTATCAAATTCTTAAAAAGTAATTTTTACTTAAAAAATATAAAAAAAAAAGAAGAGTTGAATAGTACTATTGCTTTGTAGTAAAATAGTAAATCACAAACCATTGCATTGTAGTAAAAATTGCTTCTGGTATTGGTAACGGAAGAATGAATATAAAGAGAGACAGAAACGATACAAAACCTATTGAAAGAAGTGGTGAATAATTAGCTGGGAGGAACTCAAGGAAATTGCTTTGCATAAACGCCTCATAGAGTTGTTTTAATTCATCTAGTTTTTCAGAAGAAAAACTTGATAATGATTTCAAATCGTCTTTATATGAAATCAATTCCTTCTTTAAAGCTTGAATATCCTCCAATAAACTATTTGAGATATTTTTTTGTGAACTTAAGTTCGTTTCGTTCCTTTTTGTCAAGGACAGCTATACAAAACCATGTTCGTGTAGGAAGATTCTTGTTTAGAGTGGATAATTTATCGGAGAGTTAATTTTGGTCCAAAATCATCTCTACCTGGTGAAGTGATGATTGGAACTGAAAAATTACCTGTCCCTGTGAATAAATCGGGTTGAAAATTCTCTCCGATACCCTTTATCGCACCTCCACCTTTAGGTATAGAAATCGCGGGATTGTTTACTCCAGATTTATTACTCATAATCCATCACCTTAAATCCAAAATCTTAATCTTGG
>JAUWXZ010000035.1 GCA_030616125.1 Candidatus Aenigmatarchaeota archaeon | reverse complement strand
CCAAGCATAACCTCTGGTTTTTTCCTTTTTAAAAAGGGCAATCCAACCATTTACTCACCTATTAATTCTCTTTTTTTTAAAATAATAAATCTAAGCCCTTTTCCCAATTCTTTCTTCAACCATTCTTTCTATCTCATCTTTAGTCGCAAACTTCGAGGTTATAGGATTAATCACATCAACAAATGTTTCCAATTGCTTAACTTCCACTTTAGTCGCACACTTCCCTAATTCTTTATTTATCCTCAAGTTTTCATTTTCTAGAGCAGTTAATCTTTCTGAAATCGAGCTTATCTTATTGCTTATTCTCTCCAAGCTAATTTTTAAATCGTCCAATTGGGTTAAAACAGTTTTCTCTATATCATTTATTCTAGTTTCAATTTTTCCAGTTTTTTCTTCTAAAAGCCGAATCCTTCTTACATCCTCATTCATTCTGTTTATTATCTCAGTGGCAACGGCCTTCAGATCAGCTGGTTTTTCAAATACCATCAATAAAGAATTTGTTTACTCGAATAGATAAATTAATAAGGTGGAGAATTTTGGTTTGCGATTATGAATTTTCTGATTCGACAATTAAAGTAAATTGTTTGGGCTGTATATTTAGCTCAAGCATTGAAGATTCTGATGTATGCATGGCAAAAACTATTGATAAACTGTTAGAAAGGAAAGGTGTTGGTAGAGTTGTACTGGCTCAAACAAGAGAAACAGAGTACGATTTTGAGCAAGTAAAAATCCTTCAGGAAATTGCAAATGTTTATAATAAAATTGTAAATGAAGAGAAGATCATAAATTCAGAAAATTTATTCTTGCCAGGGTGTGAAAAAATTTATCCCAAAAGAATGGATGAACTTCGGTTTCTAATTCATCAAGTTTTGAGAAAAGATCCGATCGGTGCATGGATTAAATTAAATTTGATGATAATTCGTGTGAAAAGACTTATAGAAAAAGCTTCGTCTCAGGAAAAAGGATGTAATCAACATTATTTGGAACATGCTTTAGAGCCGATAAAAGAAATTCTTGAATCAACCCAATTAATCAAGCTTGTTAAACCAAGATTATCAAAATTTAGATTTGGAGATAGAAACTTGTACAGAGAAATTTTTTCTCCAGTAGTAAGACCAAGTTTCATGCTTACCAGTTTTATGGTAACTTCTCCCAAGGGGGGACAAGTGATTGATAAGTATTGGGTTGGTAGTACCCTTGTACAGATTTTTAAAATACCAGGGAAAGTGAGGTACATCTATCACATTACCCCCAGAGAATTCAAACTAAGCGAGAAAAAATATATTATCCTAGATTCTGCAAAAGAACATCTAGCTGAACATAAACCCACAGGGGCAGAAGCCATTGAACCAGAAAAATCAAGAGAAATTTTTCTTGGGATTGGAAGGGATTTAATCAAAGACCTAGCAAGAGATATGAAAGTGAGTTTGACCAAAGAAGAAATTGAAAATCTGGCTTCAATCTTAAATCGATACACAGCTGGCTTTGGTGTTCTAGAATTACTTTTGTCTGATGAAAAAATTCAGGACATCAACATAAATTCACCAATAGGCTTGACCCCAATTTACATTTATCATTCTCATTTTGAAGAGTGTGAAACAAATCTTATTCCAACCAAAGAGGATGCAGAAGCTTGGGCCACTAGATTTAGACTATATTCCGGTAGGCCATTGGACGAAGCAAATCCGGTTTTAGACACAGAATTATCCGTACCAGGAGGGAGGGCGAGAGTTTGTGCAATTACCAGAACTTTAAGCCCAATGGGATTGGCATATGCATTTCGTCGGCATAGGGAAAAACCTTGGACATTTCCTCTTTTCATGCAAGCAAAATTTTTCGACTCTTTATATGCTGGCTTGATGAGTTTTGTGGCTGATGGTGGAAGAGCGTTGCTCATAGCTGGAGGAAGATCAGCAGGAAAAACATCTTTACTTTCAGCTTTATTGCTAGAAATTATGAGAAAGTTTAGAATGGTTTTGATTGAGGATACATTGGAATTACCAGTGGATCATATGCGTGGCCTTGGCTATAATATTGAGAGGATGAAATCTCGTTCAGTAAT
Organism: Candidatus Aenigmatarchaeota archaeon; assembly: GCA_030616125.1. Classification (GTDB taxonomy): domain Archaea; phylum Aenigmatarchaeota; class Aenigmatarchaeia; order CG10238-14; family SCSR01; genus JAUWXZ01. The sequence goes on along the minus strand of JAUWXZ010000035.1, from coordinate 4,319 downwards.
AACAAGAGTAGAAACCGAACTCCCTCCTGATGAAGCTTTAAGAACTGCTTTAAGACTTGGAGATTCCTGTTTGATTGTAGGTGAAGTTCGTTCAGTTGAATCTACAGCCTTATTTGAGGCAATGAGAATTGGTGCTCTGGCAAATGTTGTTGCTGGAACAATTCATGGGGAATCTCCTTATGGAGTTTATGATAGAGTGGTTCATGATTTGGGAGTACCCCCTACAAGTTTTAAGGCTTTAGACTTGATAACAATCTGCAGCATGCTAAGGTCGCCAGACGGATTACACAGGTTTAGAAGAGTAACAGACTTAACAGAAGTTAGAAAAAAATGGAAGGTTGATCCGGCAGATGAAGGAGGTTTTGTTCCTCTGATGCAATATTCTGCCAAGGAAGATATGCTCAAACCCACAGATGTTTTAATTGATGGTGAATCAGAAGTTTTGAATGAAATTGCTAAAAGGGTTAGAGAATGGCATGGGGCTTGGGACTTGGTTTGGGACAATATTTTACTCAGAGGGAAAATTAAACAAACTCAAGTCGATTTTGCTAGAAATTTGAAAAGACCAGAAATCCTGGAGGCGGGCTGGATTGTTGAATCAAATGAAGCATTTCATCTGATCTGTGATCAGGTTAGAGAGGAAATAGGTTCTCTAGATTCAAAGCTAATTTATAATAAATGGTTGGAATGGTTTAAAGAAAAATTAAAAAAAAATAAATGATACACAGACTTACACTTATAAGTGGGTAAATAAATGAAAAATAGAAATTGGTATGAAACAGTTTGTAATACTTTTGGAAAATATTTTTTTAGAATCCCTATAAACGAAAAAACAAAGAAAGACTTTCTGAGTAAGTTAGAATTCTGTGATTTGAAAATTGAACCTAATAGAATATTTTCAGCAAGTGTTGTACTAATGCTTATTGGCTTTGTAGCAATGATTCTACTTTCTTTTTTGGGTTACTTTTTTTATGGATTTCTTATGATTATTTTTATTACAGGTTTTGTCATATATCTTTTGTACTATCCTGGTTTTCTGGTGAAATATTATAGAATAAAAGCTTCCTCAGAGCTTGTGCTTTGTGTTTTTTATATGGCAGTTCATTTGAGGTTGGTGCCGAACCTTGAAAACGCTGTAAAATTTGCTTCTGAGAATTTGACAGGGATTGTTGGGAAAGACTTAAAGAGAAAGTTTTGGGACCTTGAAATAGGTAAATACAAGAGTATAGAAGATTTACTTCACGACTTTGTAGAAAAATGGAAAAAAGAAAATTTAGAATTCGCTCAATCAATGGATGTTTTAAGAACTTCGATGCTAGAAGTTGATGAAAAAAGAGAAAAGATGTTAAGTGAGGCAATAAATGTTTTGCTGGAAGGTAATACAGAAAGGATGAAGAATTACACTACACAGCTAAAAATTCCTTTAATGGTTATAACAACATTTGGTATTACCTTACCGCTTCTGATGGTAATTTTATTTCCAATGATGACAATTTTTATGGCAGAGACAATAAAGCCTATAGCACTAATTCTGATTTATAATATTGCATTGCCTATAATAGTTTTTTGGTTAATGAGAAGGACCCTTAGTACACTACCTCTTCAGTTTGGAGTTATTGATATATCAAAACATCCAGATGCCCATCCCATTGGTAAACTAAGTGCAAGAATTAAAGGTAAGAAGATAAACTTGCCTTTACTACCAATATCAATTCTGATTGGGGCATTAATTTGTGCTTTAGGTGTTTACCTCATTACACTATCAACTGAACCTGTCTCATTAGCAAATCTAGGTGGAGGAATTGTAATTCTTTGGGGAGTAGCAGCAGCCATGATTTTTTATTCTTTTTTTTCATATTTTGGTAACATAGAAATTAGGGATGAAATAAAAAAAACCGAGAAAGAATACGGTGTGGCAATATTCGAACTTGGTCACATCATGTCAACAGGCCGCCCAATGGAAAAATCTCTGGAAATACTGGCTGATAGAATAAAAGAACTAGAAATTGCAAAACTTTTTAAAAGAGCCTTGTCAAATATCAAGGCATTTGGTTTAACTCTTAAGAGCGCATTGTTTGACGAAAAAATTGGTGTGATGAAATATTATCCTTCAAAATTAATAAGAAGCATTTCAAGAATAATAGTCGAGTCCTTGAGAAAAGGTGTTTCGAGTGCTTCAAAAGTTGCAATTAATGTTGCTGAGTACCTGAAAAGCGTACATCTAGTTGAGAAACACATAAAAGAATCTTTGGATGAAACAACTTCTAGCATGAAGATAACACTATTGTTACTCGTGCCTATAGTTTGTGGAACAGTTGTTGGAATGGCAACTATAACTGTGATGGTCCTCTTTAAAATTGTTAACACATTAACGGTTGTTACTGGACTCTCTACAGCTTTCCCGGCTTTGGGAAGTCAAGATATTTTGGGTGGTTTGGTCGATATAAAAAACATTATGCCGGCAGAGGCATTTTTAATAGTTGTTGGTTTTTACATGCTGGAGATGATATTTTTATTATCGACCTTTCTCTGTACACTCGAACATGGCGGTGATCCTTTAGACAAATACAAGTTAGTCACACAAGGAATTCTATTTGGTATGGTTATATTTACAGTTTGTGTCCTGCTGATATTCTTTATTTTTGAAGGTTTAGTCGGAACAGCGTGGATCGTATGAGGCAAATACCCAAGTGGATATTGGTCCTAATACTTTTGTTAGCATTTTTGATAATTTATTTTCTGATAGTTGCTTTGGGCATACCAAAAGTTATAGCTTCTAAATTAGATTATATAATTAAGTATTTCCAGAGAGTGGTGCCATGAGAAAAGGTGTTACAGGTGGGATGTTATGGGTTATTGTTACCATAATAATCGGTATAGTTGCAATAGCACTACTCTGGCTTTTTATTTTTGGAGGCAGTGAAAAAATAGCTGGGGAATTTGGAAATTTGATAGATGTTTTCCAGGGTGTCATATGTGGAATAATTGGTCCACTCGGGTTTTTACTAGGTTGTTAGGATGGTAGCTACAAAAGCTATAATAGAAATTTTGTTGGTTATCATAGCTTTAGCTCTACTAATTTTGTATGTAACTACAAATTATCATAGTATAGCAGAACAATTTGACAAATGGTTTGAAGAAATAAAAGAAAAATTTGGTATAAGTTGATTAAATGGTAGCTACAAGAATCATAATACTTTTGGTACTGGGAATAACTGTTGCAGCTATATTTTTAGCGTTTGTTATACCACGTTTATATCCTGTGCCAATTTATAGTCCTTTTGGAGGAGAAGAAGATAGATTCTTAAAGTATTTGACATGCTCTATGGCTAGATGTTATAGAGGATGCGACAGCGATTGGGTAATAAATCTTGAACTAGAAGAAGGTAAGGGTTGTAACGATGACTGTGTAGGAGGATGCGATACAGGAGTTGAAATGGAATTTACTTTTAAAGACGAAGTGAGGTATGAGACTATGGAAATAGAGCAAACATTCCCAACAACATGGTGGAATGTTTTTGGGTCGTATTGTAAGTTTACAGATCTATCACGATCTTCATGGGCCTGGTATGAGAACTATATTAAAAATGGCTGGTATGGTGGCCCTGGACCTACCGGAGAAGGCCCACACCTCCCGCCTGATGAAGTCCATTGTTATTTTCCTGAAGGAATGATAATAAGCTTTGAAAAATGCACTTCTTGTGACACGTATCCATTTAATAGCAAGAGTGAATACGGGTACGATATCCTAAATCCAGGTGCTGCTATAGGTTGGAGAAACGCTATTTGGTCTCTTGTGTGTTCTGGGGGCATATTTGTATCTCAAGATTTTGCTGATAAATATTGCAAACCTCATGCTGATCCAGTAACATTTTTGGAGCAGGATGAATACAAAGGATGGTCGGGAAGAGTACAGAATACTGTAAACTACTGGCCTCTTTGTATATTTCCAGAAGGATCAACGGTCAAGTTTTGGACAGTTAATTATGGTGGTGCATATCCACAATTGGTTTTGTATGAACCAGAAGAAGAATAATCAGTTAAGATAGCAAACAACCATAGTAAAATATCAATAATCAAAATATAGTTGGTATAATTCACAAATAATAATTAGAGTTAAATGCTAGCAACAAAAACTATTCTATCTCTTATTGCAATAATATTTCTTGCAGCCTTAGTCTTATGGTTTTTCCTAAATTATACACCAAAAAGTGTAGATCCAGTTATTTTTAATGTAAAAAGAACACTTGGATGTTTTTTTAAAGATTTTTGTTTTGACTTATATCCAAATCCTGTTAAGGAAGGTTCAGATGTTACAG
>JAUWXZ010000003.1 GCA_030616125.1 Candidatus Aenigmatarchaeota archaeon | reverse complement strand
GCCAAGTTTGTCCTGAATGTGGAAGTACCCAATTTGTAGAAGATGCTTCTCGTGGCGAACTAATCTGTACTAAATGTGGATTGGTTTTAAAAGAAAAAATGATTGATACAGGACAAGAGTGGAGGGCATTTGATTCTGAGCAGATGTCTAAGAGAGCAAGATCCGGCGCTCCATTAACTTTTACTAAGCATGATAAAGGAATGACAACCGAAATTGGTAAAGGCTTAGGCGAATTATATAAAGTCCCTAGTAAAAAAAGAGCCCAATATTATAGATTGACCAAATGGCACAAAAGACTTATCAAGTCTAAGGATAGAAATCTTTCTTTTGCTTTGTCCGAGCTACAAAGAATTGTTTCATTTTTAAATTTGCCTAGATCAATACATGAAAGAATTGCAAGATATTATGGCGAAGCAGTAGACAAAGGATTGGTGAGAGGAAGATCAATTGAATCGGTTGTAGCTGCTTTGACCTATGCTGTTTCTAGACAATTTGGTTCTCCTCGTACTTTAGAGGAAATCTCAGAATCTTCTGGGGTTGAAAAAAGAGAAATTGGTAGAACGTATCGTTATATAGCAAGAGAATTGGGAATAAGGATTTTACCTGCAGATTCTGTTACTTTTGTTCCAAGATTTTGCTCTATGCTTGGACTAAGCGATCGCGTTCAGGCAAAATCAATAGAAATTTTGAGAAAAGCCAAAAAACATGAAATTGTTTCTGGTAAAGGCCCAACTGGGGTTGCTGCAGCTGCAATTTATATAGCATGTGTGTTGATAGGAGAAAAAAGAACTCAAAGAGAGGTTGCAGATATATGTGGCATCACAGAAGTGACAATCAGGAACCGCTACAAGGAAATGGTTGAAAAAATGGGAATAGAAGAAGAAGTAGAGAAAAGGGCTAAAGAAGAGTAAATTAAGTCTGAAAGTGTAATCATGTTGTTTCAATCCGCATATCAAGTATTAATGGCTCTTGAAAAATTTGGAAAACTTAGTGAAAGTAGTTTACGTAAAAGAACAAAAAGTAGGGTCCATCTCGAGCATTCTTTAAAGTACCTTTCAAATCTTGGTCACGTCAAAGAAGAAAATGGTAAATATGCTATCACACCATCAGGAGAAGTTAGTTTAAAGTACTATGTACAAGGAATTTATGCTCCAATATTTTAACAGTTGCTTCTTTATTTTTCAAAATCAATGGGATTACACCGCTTCTTTCTAGTTCATTCTAAATTAAAAAAATAAAAAGAATAATGAAGCTAAACCTGCTAAGGAAAAACTCACAATAAACTTTTCTACAACAAACAATGCCAGAATGAGTACAAGTAATCTTCCTGTCGTGACAGCAATTTCTCTATAAAGAATGAATTCGTCTCTACTTCTTCGTGAAGCTTTGTCATAAGTTATCGCAGTAAACGGTATGTCAATAAGTATTGCAAAAAATCCACCAAGAAAAGTTATTAAATAAATAAGAATCGGTTCTGTGAAAAATATTCGCGCAAACCAGGCAGCAGCTAAAGTTATTCCTCCGACTCTGATGAAAAATTTTCTATCAAGTTTGTCAGTCAGTTTACCTATCGAGAACATAAACACGATACTTCCAACAGAAATTAACGTGCCGACTATTCCAACAGATACTATGCTTTTAAGAGTCAGAAACACAAAAATCGGCCATATAACAGTTTCGATTATTCCTTCAGCATATTGGAACATTGTTGCAAAGAAAAATTTGGGGTCTTCTCGAAAAAATAACCTGAACTTTCTCAGTGAAAAATTCACATGAGGCTTCACTTCCTTGGTGAAAAAAAGGGGTATTATTGATAAAAATAAAATCAACATGACCAAAATAAGAAGTGTGCCAAATCCTAAAGTAACCGCGATCAATCCACCCATAAGCGGTGCAAAAATTGCAGCCAATTTAGGAAGTATAGATATCTTAGCAACTTCTTCTCCTCTATGTATTTTGTGTGAGTCTTTAGCAAAAAGAGAATGTAAAGGCATCCAATACATAGCTGCCTCTGTTCCTAAAAGAAACGCCAATAGAGGCAATGGAATTTTAATAGTTTGTAAAAAATACAATCCAATGAAAAACGATAACAAAATTGGAATGTGAAAGAGCATAGTATGTTTCAATCCAACCCGTGTGGAAATTAATACAGAAATAAATGACATAGGTAAAACAACAGCAAACTCTACTATGTAGAACATCAAAACTTCGTTCAACGCATATCCAAGCCCTAACAAATAAATTGGAATGAAAATGTTTATCAAAGAAATTGCGAACCATCGCAGTGTGTGCGCAATATAAAGTTCATATAATTCATTTTTCAAAATTCTTAGATAACGAAAGTGAACATGGTGGTGTAAATGATACATATTCTTTCTAAAAATATTTTATGCATTTACAATCTTTAACTTATCGCAGAAAATTTTTAAATTCATTTTTTGCTCTAAGTCTTTAGAAGATTTATGTTCGTAAACATTTTCCTTGTCAAGAATATGAATTACTTGATTTTCGAGTTTTGTTAAAAAATTAGAAACATATTTTCTGTGGCATTTCCACCACTTGAATTCACTGCATATGATTGTAGCAGTTTTATCATCAATAATTTCCAAAAGCTTTTTTATTGCTTGAGAAAACTCTTGGGTTTGGGAAAAGGCCAAATAACCTTCTTTTCTAAATCCTCCTAATTCAGGAAAATGTAGATACTGAATTTCGTTTTTTGTTAATTCTGTTTCTAAACTTTCTTTATTAAAATGTGGAAATTTTTTGCTTGAAGGAAATCTTCTTATGTCAATTATCAATTCTACTTGAAAATTTTTTAAAATATCGAGAAACTCTTCTAGGCTGCGAGTTGAATGACCAAGAGTATAAATTTTCATATTTTAACTTTATTTTTCTTTAGATTCTTTTTCTTTAAGAACTTTGGCTAAATCACGAATCAATTTTCTAACGTATTCTCTGGCTTCATAAACATCCTTATCAGGAATTTCTGTAATTTTTTTCTGCTCTACCAACTTTTTCATGTCTTCGATTCTCTTCCAAATATCCCAGTAATAACCTTCTACAAGCTTACGATCAATAAATTCTTTTTTAAAGACCAAAGGAATTTCTTCCTTTTTCTCAGGCATTTTTTTCAAGGTTTTTAAAGCAGTTATTGCCGCTTTGTGCATGACTTCATGACTTCTTTCCAAAATTTTCTCTCTTTTTCTTAACTCCAAAGCATTTAACAAACCAAACATTTTTTCAATAAACTTTTCAGCCTTTCCGATCCATTCATCAACAAAAACTCCTGTTACATCCATCAATTCTTTGTGTTCAATTTTTTTTCTTATATCAATTATCTCTTTAAGCCATTCAGCATATTCTGGCTCTAAAATTCCCGGTTCAACCAAAAACCTTTTCATATCATCATATGCCTTAGAAGGAACGGGAGGAGCTAAACCCATGAACATTAGAACAGCCTGGGTAGTGTTAAGCATTGCATAATAACAATCTTCTGCTAGCATTAATAATTTGACAGTTTTTGCTCTCATCAGTTTTTTTGGTGCTCCTTCCATATAGCTTTCTATTGCTTCCCTTGTTGCAGGAATTTTTCCCATTGCTAGAAGCTTTTTAACTGGAGCAAAAAATCCTGTATCATAAACTGGAATCCCTTCTTTGATGAAATTGTAAATTATTGGATGACAAACCCGAGCATAATCCCAGAATTCTGTTAAGGTGTAACTTGGTTGAATTGAAAGCAAAAAGGTTTTTTCTTCTTTTCCTGTTTCTGGATCTTTTTTTACTATAACGGCCTCAGGAATAGATTCAGCAATTTTTTCTAGATCATTATCAATCTTGTCCTGTAACTCAGGAGTAATTTTAAAAGAAGTGTCGTCTATAACAACAAAAACATCTATATCACTCTTTGACTTGAATTCTTCTCTTGCTACCGAGCCCATCATTACAATGCATTTGATGTGTTTTCCATATTTTTTAAGGGCTTCTTTAGCAAATTTTTCTACAATTTCTACTCTCTTTTCTTTTGGTTTCTTTTCTTCTTTCTTTGGCATTTAAATCACTCTTCTGGTAACTCCTCTCCTACTATTTCCTTTGGCAATAACTTTTTAAATCTATCAATTATCTCTTTTGCCAGCTGTAAAGCTCTTTCCAAATGTTTAGTAGAAACTTTTTTAATCTTTTTATGGTCTACATCTTTCCATAAAGTGTCCAATTCTTTAAATTTATTGATATACCTGGGCTCAAGTTTTTTTTCTTTAACAAGTCTTTCTAAAAATTTTGGTATGGCTTTTTGATCTGGTTGTTTTTTGTAATAATGCATTACAACAGATTGAATAATATCTGTAGCTGTATACCTTAAATCAAAAACCATTGATTTTATGTCAAGCTCGATTTTTTTATACCTAGCTTCAGCTACTCTTGTTTTCAAGCTGATAGTTTCTTTGCTTGGAGGAATTAAACCCATCTGAAGCATTCTTTGCACGGGCTTGATAAAACCAGTATCATAAATTGTCAAACCATACCTTAAAAAATTTACTAATTCAGGAGAGCCAATTTTCATCCAGTTCCAAAATTCTGTTAGAGTTGTTGTTTGAATGTGCAAGTCTTTTAAAGCATGAGCAATTAGATAAAGTTGTGTGTTTATTTTTTCCAAACCTTCTGAACTTTTGGTTGCAGTATCATCAAGAATAACCCACACATCTGCATCAGAACCCTTAACCATCGTTCCCTTTGCAGCAGAACCAAATATTAGAACTGATTTAACTATTTCACCATATTGTTTTCTAATTTCATTTGTAAATTTGACTACCTTTTCATAGATTTCTTTTGGAGTTTTGATTTCTCCTTTCTTTTCTTGCTCTTCTTTTTTTACCAATTCAACTTCCTCTAATTCTTCTTCTAATTTTTCCAAATGCATAAATTTTCTCTAACTTTAACATTTAAAAGCTTATCTGAGCTCTTCCTTCTTCCATTCTTCAGGTCTTTTACCTTTTTCTGTTGCTGCTCTTCCAAGAAAAGTATAAGCTTCTTCTGGTACTGTGATTAAACCCTTTAAAGGATCACGGGCGTGTTCTCTTATAGTTGCTAATTGTCTTTCTTCAGAGGCAATTTCCCCGGTTGTAACACCAAAAAATTCTGGACGTTTTATTAATTCTTCTGGAGCTATGTTTTTTTCTAAATGATCTACCATTATCTTCAAAGCTGTGATGCTTCTCTTATAAGGCTCTGCTTCTCCACCTCTTTCAAATATCAAATAAACTGTAAAATATTTTCCCATACCAGCTTTTCTTAAATTCCAGAGCAGTTTATAAATTTCCACATCTCCGGGCTCAACTTCCAGATGGTGATGTAGGGGGGTTGGCTTGGTCACATGTAATGAAAGAATAAATTTTCCAGCATCAGGAGCAAGTTTTGTAAATTCTGGAATTTCTTTATAAGGATCCACACCTTCGACTGCAGTATGTTCAAAGTCTATTGTCATGAAAATTTTTTCAGTTTGAAGAGCTTTTCTGAAACTTTTTACAGCAGCATATATTTGTCTGGGATGCCACAGGGTCATCATTCCGGCATAAGCCCCTCCTATAAAAGGCGTTTCAATAGTTATTTTTATTTCTTTAGCTATCTTTTTGAGTTTTTCCTTCTCATCCGGTGGTACTTCAAGAATAGGAACTTCTTTTTTAATGAAATTTTCTACGGTTTCAAGAAGTTTTTTAAGATGACCCTCGTAATATTTGGAAGCTACTATCGCATAATAAAAATCTGCTAACGGTTTTTTTCCAGCCTCTTTTGACCTTTTAAGTAAATTGCCCACCCATTCTTCTATTTTTTTACTTTCTGTGGGTATTGGTAGAAGACCAGCCTCCTCCAATTCTTTTCTATACATTTTTGAAAGCTCTTCACCTATTGGATCTTTTTTAAGCAAGAGATAATGAGCCATTATCCTATAGATATCGACGGGGTTTCCTCTGTCTTCATGGAGCCATTTTTTCCCTTCTTCTAGATGTTCTTTAAGTACTTCTTTTATCTTTGTTTCATAAAACTTTCCACGCTCTCTTGTAAATTCCTCTACAGCTTCTTTCTCACCTTTCCTTAACCTTTCTCCAAGCTTTTCTTCTAATTCACGGGTTTTTGCTAGAATTTCTGCCTCAATTAATCTATCCTCTTCCGGAAGCAGTATATAGCCTGCATAGGTTCTCCAATATTTTTCAACAAACCATTCCCTAAGTTCTTTCTCTTCTGGTTCTTTAAGTCTTTCTCTAATAGGTCTTCCAAGTTCGTCAACCATTGTCCATGAAACAGGAAGTTCAGCAGCTGTTAAAGTTTCTGGCCATCTCCAAACACTTCCGTGAAAAAGAACATAACTTGCTCCACACATAATCGCTGACCTGATAGACCTTTCCATCGTGTCTTGAGCTCTTCTCCATAATTCCATTTCACCCATTGTTACTGGTGTGTCCAAAGCGCCATGAATCAGAGCTTCGACTCCCATTTTTTCTGTTAAATCCCTTATTTCCTTTCCCTCGCTGTAACTAATTTCATGAGGAACATCTAGTATAGATTCCAAAACTTCTACTCCTTTTGTAATTCCAAAACCAAATTTTCTCAAAGCAGAAGCTAGCTCAGAAGTTCTTGCAACTCCATACATACCAGGAGTTGTTCCAACCTTAAATTGAGGTTTTGGTAATTCTGGAATTTATCTCACCTAAATATATTTTAATTCTACTCCTGGAACTCCGAATTGAGCTTTTAAAAAATCTTTAACAGCTCTAAAATAAGCTCCTGTTTCTGCTAGATAAAATTTTGAGATTCGATCGTAAAAAGCAAACTCGTATGGACCTTCTGCTCTTAAGAATACAAGTTCCCATCCCAATGTTTTGAAAATTTTTCCTATTCCAACTCTAATTTTTTTAATTACATCTTTAATTGTTATTGGAACTTTTTTCCATTTTTCCAATTTTTTCTTCTCTTGTTCCCATTTCTTCTGTTCATCCTCTTTTAAATAAATTTCTGGATATTCCGCTTTTACTAATTCTTCAACCCTTTTCCCAGCCATTCCATATTCTCCTAACAACTGATTAACATAGTTATGCATTTCTCTGTCCCTTGCAATTAATTCAATACAGCGAGCGATTATTATGTTCTGTGTTTGGGTCATGCCTTTTAAATTCTTAACGGACAATCCTTCAATTTCAGCCCCGCCAGGCATTCTCATAACTACTCTTATTAGTGGAATTTCGATAAGAGCATAATATGGACTAAAAAACCATACTTGACCTTCTTTAGTTCCCTTGTAAGAAACTTTGAATTGGTCCACTAAGATTTTTCTTGCATTGAATATATCTGAAGCAGAAATTTTAACGCTATGTTCTCCCTCTATTCTAGATATTATTCTCCTCACAACCTTATCTATCGAAGGCTCTTGAGGCAAAGCTGCAACCATTTCATCCCATTTTCCTTCAGGCTTGTCAAACTCCTTATGTAAAAGGAATATTTCATTCTTTCTAAACCCTACTTTAGAAGCATGAATTTTATCTAAAGGCAACTCCCTTGTAACCTTATATTTTTCAGAGGGAACAATCGGTTTCCAAGCCCAGAGAGTCATAGAATCTATTGAATATGCCTGAGCGTCTGGTCTAAAAAATGACTTGCGAGCATCCCCAGGTCCAAGTGGTTTTGATAAGGCGTCTGTTATCAGTTTAAATCTAACAATGGTTGGTTTAAGATTTTCTTTATATTCTCTTACGGAAGTTTTTCTCGCCTCTACTGAACCGAATAAACTTCTATATCTTTCTTCCACAGTTGGTCTAAAAAGTTTGTCCCTCCATTCTTGGTATAATTTGTTTTTTGTTGCTAGGACGACACCTTCTGCCTCTGAAACTTTGAGTTTTTCTTTGATTTTTTTTGGTTCTATATCTTCATCTGTTAATTGCATAAAGTCTGCAATGATAGTCGGCCATCTTGAAGCGATTAATTTCAAGGCAATTCCTTCGCCAGTGTGCACATCGACTTGATCTATAAAAATTGATTTGAGGGTTTGGTCTCCTTTTTTAATCTTTTCTGGCTTTTTTTCTCTTTTTCCCTCTTCAATTTCTTTGAAATAATCCATAAACTCTTTATACTTTCTTAGATCATGGGTAACTAATTCTAGGTCTGAAATAGCTGTAGAAATACTTCTTAATCCTTCTTTAATTCTTGCTTCTAAGTCTCCTTTCTGGGCAATAGTCAAATTATAGTAATCTCTAAAAACTGGAGAAACAAAAATTCCCTCATCTACTTTAAAAACTTGAAACCCCCATTTTGGTAATTGAAAAGAAATTCCGTAATATACTCCTGTACATTTTCCAACAGGACCACCAAAATCTAGAGTTTCTTCCTGAGAAAAAGCAACAAGATTTATTCCCTCTCCTGGTTTTAATCTCAATTCTTCTGGCAAATCCTCTCCTGCAGGAGGAGGGCCTTCTGGATATTTGATTGGCATATATTAAAATTAAACTTTTTTCATCTTAAGTTTTCATTAAGTATACTCCTAACCCTAGTAAGACGATTCCAACTAGAACTCCGGTCCTGGCCATTTGTTCTGGTTGATAATGCCTAATCCAAGGAAACCCTATTATTATCAAAAGTCCTACTAAGAAACTTACAATTCCAGCTATTTTTCTAATCATTCACTCACTTTAATAATTGTAATCCTGAATGAATAAAAATTGGAGCAAGGGCTATTTGAAGCAAGAATGCCCCAAGTCTTTTTTGATTCCAACAGCTAAACAAAAACAAAATTCCAATCATTAAAAGTATTGCACCAAGCATTCTCATAAGCTAAAATTAAAAAGAAAAATTAATATCTTTTTAGCTTTTCTTTCCAATATTTATTTAAGTGAGCCCTATGGTTTTTGCAAGAACAAAGCTTGTAATTCATGATGATTGCTTACCTCCACCAGGAAAAGTAACTTTGACTTATACTGGACCAAATCCCCAAAATCTTTATCATCAGATTAAAAAATTATTCTCAACAATTTTTAAAGCTGAAGAAAAAGACATTCAAGAAAAGGAGATTAGTTGGGATAGAAGCAAAGCAGAAGAAACCTTTTCAGTAAAGTTTGGAATGATTAAAGGTTTGGACAATTTCACTAATATGCAAATTAATGTTGACCTAAGCGGAAGTGCAAAACCGAGCAGGGAGTTTGGAAAAGAAGGCAATGCAACCATAAAAATAGAGTCGTTCATAAGAACCGAATATCCTCAAGATACTTTGTGGCAAAGAAGCTTGCTCTATGAGATTTTTAGAGTTTTTTATCATCGAGTAATTTATAAGGATACAAGGGAAAAATTCAAGGATAGGTGTACTGAGCTAGTAAAACATTTTCAATCAGAATTAAAATCTTTTCTAAATTTATTGCAAAGAGCAAAGTGATCAAATGGCAAAATGGATTCTAGAAGATGATTGTCTAGCTCCAAGAGGTCAAATAAAAATAGAACATGTTGGAACAAATCCTTTTGAAATTTACCAAAAAGTCGCAGATATTTTATCAAGAGTGTGGGAAATTACTTGGGTTGATCTGTGGGAAAGGGATTTTAAATGGGACACAATAGCAGACCCTAGACAATTTTATGTGAGAATTTATGTTAACAAAGGTATCGATTCCAGAAGTAGATTTTTTGTTGAGGTAGTTATTCAAGGAACTCAGCCTTCGGATCCTGCCAAGGAAGGAAAGGTGACAATTCTTCTGAGCGCAAAGCTTAAGACAGAATACGAAAGAAAATCTGCTTTTCAAAAATTACCAATTTATAAAGGTTTTCTTAAGATTTACAATAAACTTTTTTATAGAGATGTAAGAAGAGGTTATCTTAAAATATGTCAGAGTTTAGTAGATAAAACCTGGAGAGAATTTAGAACCAATTTAAATATACCTGTGGCCTAAGTGATTTTATGGTATTTGGATTTTTGAGAAGAAAGAAAAAAGAAAAACCATTAACTGAAGTAGAATTACCACCAGAAGTAGAAAAACCAAAAGTCAGCGCTGAAACAACAACTGCAGAAAATGTAAAGGTAAAGATGGACTTAATTTTAGCTCAGATGGATAGCTTAAGAACTCAGTATGAAAGTTTGAATGAAAGAATTATCGCAATAGAAAAAATGATAAAAGAAATGTACGATATGGCAAAAAGTGGCTAGGCCAATGCTCCAGCTTCAGCAATTGTTGGTCCAATGCTAGATTTTTTAAATTCTTTAAGAACCGAGTACGTCACACTTCTTTTCATTCTTCTGTCAATATATTCTCCTAGATTTTCGTAAAACATGTCTTCAAAATTACTGGCTTCACATAGCGAATTTATGTTCAAATGGATGAAAAGTGTGTTATCAGTACAAATATAAATCTTATCTATTTTATCTTGTTGCTTGGTATAGTCTTGTAAAGGTTTAAAGAATTTTCCCTTCATTTTTATTTTAAACACAACATATTCTTGTCTTGGAGTCGGTTTTTTGTATAACTCAGTCTTTACTCCAAATACATTTTTTCTGCTTATCCCAAAATCAGAACATATTTTTTCAATGAACTCTTTATCGGTCTTTAGATCTGCTAAAGCGTCAAAGTTGTCACTAGCAATCGAATAAACAGGTCCGCATTCATAATTAGCAAGCTTTTCAGCTACTGGTATCAAAAGATTACTTTTCTCGATTAGAAGCAAGAATCTATTAGGTACCATATCAAAAACCAATCACAGATCCCCACAGCTTTCACATAGCCAGCTTCCATTTTTTTCCTTTAGGTCATAAGATACTTGCCCACAACTCTCACATATGCTTATATCTGATCTTTCCCCCTTAACAACTATTGCCGGAGGCGTCAAATTTCTTGTTTTGACATTAGGTAAATAGCCCAACCCCATAAAATCATAGTTAAACTGTTTAGCAAATTTATTAGCCAAAGTTGCGTCTTCATCAAAGACCCACCAAAAGATTTCTTTAACATAGCAATAAGGACAAATAACAGTATCTATCGTATTTTTGCATTTGATACAAAACTCATGATTTTGGTCTGATGAAAATTTGTTTAGTAAAAAATTGTGGAACTTTTGAGAACCACTGAGCAAACTTGAGTTCATTTTACTTAGCCATCGAGAAACTGATTTTCCTAAACAATTAACACAAATGAAATTATAAATTGGTTCTAAACACAATCTGCAAATAACTGTTTCTTCCATTTTTAGCAACTCTTTTTAATTTGGTCATCAATTAACTCCCTCATCTTGGTTTTAACTTGTTTTTTAATATACTTATAGTTTGCCTATAAAAAATAAAGCTTAAATAGTTGAAAATCTAAAAATTTACATTGATTTTAAATGAAAAGTAAAAAATTTTTAGGTGAATCAAATAAAACCTTAATTTCTGAGCTACAAAAAGATGGAAGAATTAAGTATACGGCACTAGCCAAAAAGTTCGGTGTTACTCCAGCAGCAACAAAAGAAAGGGTAGAAAGATTAATAGACAAAAAAATAATAAAAGTTTCGGCGCTCATTGACCCGCAAAACATCCTCCCCACCTCTGCAATCGTGGGGATAGAGGCTGATCCAGAAGAAGTTAACATACTTGTCAGAAGACTAAGAAACTGTCCACTATTATTTCATATGACAAAAACCTCTGGAAATCATAATTTTATCCTTAGCATAGCAACGGAAAGTATAGCTCAAATGGAAGATTTTCTCAACAAACAAATTAGATCAGAACCTGGGATAAGACATATAGAGGTTAACATAAGCAACATGACCATAATTCCAGAATATTCCCAGCTCAGAATTACCCCAAATCCAAAACAAAATGAGATTGCCCCTTGTGGAATAAGAAGAGGGGAAACAGATCAATGTATTAATTGTCCTGCTTTAATTTCCAAAGAGGAATAATATGAATAAAAAACTAGAAGAACTCCAGAGCATTGAAAGTTTGATTAGAGAAAAAATTCCTGAAAAAGAAAGAGCTACTATGATGGGAAGAGTTATGAGCAGAATGATGTCATCTATAACAAAACACGTCATAAAGTATAGTGGCCATAGCATAGCAACAAAAATAATGGCGAGAGAATTGAGAGAGATTGGAAAAACTGATGCAAAAACGATTAAAGAAATTTTTGATTTAGATAATAGTCCAGAATCAGTTTCAAAAGTCTTAAAAATAGCTGCTATGATTCTAGGATTGGAGTTAGATGTGGTTGAGGATGAAACCGTCATTAAAAATTGTCCTCAAGGAAATGAGGCATTGGAATTAAAACAACCCCTTCTTTGCAACTTTTGTTTAGAATACAACAATGGAATAGTCGAAGAGATGTTAGGAAAAGATTTTTATATGGAGCGAATAAACTGGATTTTTAAAGGGAATAATTACTGTGCTTTTAAGCTTAAAAAAAGATGATTGTGCTAACAATGACATAAATAATTTTTGGTTTAATAGAATAGTATGAGTGTCTTAAGTAAAATAAGAGTCATATCACAAATAGATCCTGATAAAGCCAGAGATAGGGAAGAAAGGAAAAGAATTTATGAAGGGATTGGGGGGAGTGCTGCCGATGCGATAAATATAGCTGGTAGCACGGGTGTTGATGAAAAACTCCTATTTGATATAGGAAGAGAAATTTCTGATCCTTCCTCACCTATTTTAATAGATAAACTAAAGATAATTACCCCCTCCTCTCCAAAACAAGTTCCTCCAGAATCAATAGTTAAATGGCTTGAGGAAAATCTTTACAATATTGCAATGATTCCAGCACCCCTTAACACTACAAATCGCAAGATCACGTACGAAGTACGCAAGGAGTGGATTGATGCTTTTGATGACAAAGATATAAAATTTCCATCTCGTAGGATTTTTTTTGTCGGTTACATATTTTTAAACCCGAATGCTATCTGTACTCACTTAGTTAATGCCGATCCACAACGTGGAATAGAAAAATTAGAAGATTATATTGAAGAAAGTGCAAGATGGTGTGAAGGATGTTACCTAGAAAATAGTGGAGCATATGCAGATCCTAACCTAATTAGAAGAGCAAAGGTACATGCAGTAAAGTCTGATCTTTCAATAGAATATGGTGGTGGTATAGCTACACCAGAACGGGGAAGAGAAATGGCAGAGGCTGGAAGAGTGTATTTGGATAAGGAAAAGAAAATACCTAGCTATACAACCTTAATTCTTGGCGATATAGTCCATAAAGACCTTGTAATGCATTCAAAAATAGCAGAAGTAATTAAAAACTTTGATCTAAATAAAGAAACAAATATTTCTTTTAAATAAAATACATCTCTTTATATCTTTCTTCGATTCCACTTAAAATTTCATTGGCAAATATGCCATCTATGTTTATTTTGGGTTTATGGTCTTCTTTAAGATATTCAAAAAGATTAAACCACCTATCTTTACCTATTTCTGGTGCTTCTACAATCGCATTTATCATATCTCCATCGTCTATTCCCAATTCTTTCCAATGCTTTGGGATTCTTGCATACTTAAATGCCCTCGCAACTTCTTCAAATCCTATTCCATATGGTTTTTTTCCATATAGCTTTTCGTCCAAGTCCAGATATTTTTCTCTTATATAGTAAGAAATTAAGGCTCCAATTCCAACTTGATAACCATGAAGGCGTGGCTGTGGAAGAATTTTATCCAAAGCATGGGAAATTAGATGACCTGGACCAGAAGCAGGTCTTGCGGAAGGTGGCTCAAGAGAACTCATCTGTTTTCCACAAGTAATTAATGAATGCATAACAGGTTTAACTAATTCTACTGGAGTAATAGCTTCTCCCTTTTCCTCCTTTTTCTTTAAAATGTCTAAAATTTCTTTGAAAGCATCAACACTTTTTTTAGATTTAGTTTTATTAAAATTGGTTTCTTCTTTTACATCTTCTCCTCTTTCCTGCATCACCTTTGTTAACAACCAATCAGCACATGCATTGGGTTTATCTGAAAGATCCCCAAGTCCCGATAGAATATATTCTGGATGTGTTTTTGTACAGCTTTCAGGCCAAGGCCAATGAAGAATGACTGCACGTGGTGGATTCACATTAATAGAACGATGATACTCTCCATTTTTTCTTATAACAGCTCTTGAAGAACAAATCCCATCATGGGTAGTTGACGTTGGGCAAACTATTACACTTTTTTTATGGTAGCTGCCTACAAATTTTCCTACATCTAAAACCTTACCGCCACCTACACTAAGCAAAGCTACTATATTTTCTTTTTGAGCCAGCTCAAGAAGCTTAGTACAAGTCTCACTGTCCGCCTCTTTAATTTCTTGAGGTTCTGTAAACGAATATTTTGAAACTTTTTTAGGTATTTTTTTTGCAAATTTTTTTGTTGGACCTGAACCATTCAGTAGCATTATCTTTGGCGATTCAACTCCTTTAGTTTTTGGTAAAATAATTTTATCAAAAAGTTTTGTTATCTCCCTTCCTAGATTTTTTTTTATCTCCACGACTTCTATTTCTAAGTCTTCCTCGCGCATACTCTACAGATATACGTTAATTTATTAAACCCTTTCCCTTATCGTTAACCTTTTTAATAGTAAAGAATTTATACACTATAAAACTAATTTTCTTCATGGAGATATTAACATCTCCCGTAAAAGCAATTGCGAAAGCAAAAAAGGAAAAGAATTTAGGTAAATCTATTGGAGTACTAGTAGTGGCAGCACTTTTGTTTGCAATAGCAACAGCAATCGGAATGATACCAATTTCTGGATTAGCTCAGATAGGAGCAGAATCTGCTGTAGGAATATTCTTTTTGGTTTTAGTAGGTGGACTGTTCCTTGGTTGGATAGTAAAAATAGTTATGACAACTCTAGGTGGAGTCGGAAAATATTTCGAAGGATTGACAGCCGTTGCCTATAGTTCCTTACCAATCTCTATTGGAATGGTAATTGCAAGTATAGCATCAGTTACATTAGCTCAATCTCCAGTTGCAGGCATGGTAGTTTCTTTTGTTTTTCTTGCAATTTTTGGTGCATTGGGACTAGCAATACTCTATCGAGCGGTAAAGGATCTTTTCAGAACAGACATGATAACAACATTACTGGGCGTTTCGATTGTTTACTTAGCAATGTTTACAGCAATCTATGGTTCAGCAGTCTGGGGATTAACAGGACTTTTCTCGACACTTATCTCAGGAAGTCTAGTTTAAACAAAAATACCTAAATTTGAAGAAATTGTTAGAATTTACTAGTCTTAAAATTTCAGAATTTTTTATTTGAACTAGACAAATTAAATGTAAAGTAAGTGCCCTTTTCTTTTTGTTCTCTATCAAGTTTACTTTCAGGTTTGTTCGCTCTTGGCCTACCTGTAGTTTTATCTTGCCTAAATGTAACTCCCACTTCTTTCAAAAAAGTGTTGAAAGCGTTTTTAATAGAAGCTGTTTCTGCATATCCTTTTTTTCCTGGTGAGCCGAGAAAAACCATTGCTCTTCTTCCAAGTTTACTTAAAAATAACAAATCATGGTCTATAACCAAAGCGACTTTTTCTTTAACTTCAACAATTTTATTAATTATTTTTGCAACTCTTAGCCTTTGTTCCACGTCAAGAAAAGCAGAAGGTTCATCAAGCAAATACAAATCTGCCTGTTGACTTAGTGTTAAAGCAATAGCAACTCTCTGAAGTTCACCACCAGATAACTCTTGAATATTTTTTTCTAACAGTTTTTCTAATTCCAATGGTTTGATTATTTCTGTTTTGTAGCTATCAGATTCTATATCTGCTATAGTGGACAGCATATCTTGTACAGTTCCTTTAAAATTAGTCTGAATATATTGTGGTTTATAAGAAACTTTTATCTTAGGGCTAATTTTACCCGCATCTGGTTTTAATTCACCTGCTAGAATTTTTGCAAAAGTTGTTTTTCCTAGGGCATTAGCTCCCAGAGCAACCAGAACCTCTTTTTTTCTTATATCACCTTGATTCATTTCTAGTTGAAACCCATTAAATTTTTTCTTTAAGTTAGTAAAAGAAACCAAAATATCCTGTGAAATGCCAGTTTCAACTAAACTGGTAAATAAAGTTACCGGCTCACTTCTAAACTTAACATTGTCCTCTTTTATATAACCATCAAGAAAGATGTTTATACCGGCTCTAACCCCATATGGTTTAGAAACAATACCATACACAGACGGGACACCGTAGAAAATGTGAATCCTATCAGCAAGAAAATCTAAAGTTGCCAAATCATGATCCGCTACTACACACGCTTTCTGTTTGCAATATTTTCTTATTAGCTTTGCAACAGTCAATCGTTGAAATACGTCTAAGAAACTTGTAGGTTCGTCAAAATAATAAAAATCAGAATCTTTTATCAAACAAGCTATGATGGCTATTCTCTGTAGCTCTCCTCCAGAAACTTCATTAATTTTCCTATTCGTTATTTCTTCTAAAGCAAGACTTTTAAGCAATTCATTTAAAATTTTTCTTTCATCTATTTTTTCTAATAACCTAGAAACTTTTCCTCTATAAGCCTTTGGTATTTGGTCAACTCTTTGAGGTTTGATAGAAGTTTTAATTGCTTTACTTTCTAGTTTTTCTAGATATGCTTGCAATTCTGTGCCTCGAAAGATTTTAATTAATTCTGATAAATCAGTTTGCTTTTCAAACACACCGAGATTGGGTTTTAATTTTCCAGACAATATGTTTAGAGCAGTAGTTTTACCTGTGCCATTTGGACCAATCAAACCAACTACTTCTCCTGTAACAGGAAAGGGTAACCTAAAAACACAGAATTCGTTCTTGCCAAAACGATGAACTGGGCTTTCTTTTAACTGTTGAGGTAAATTGACTATTGTTATAGCTTTAAAACCAGCTTTCTCACATGCACGTACACATAAACCACAGCCCATACAAATATCTTCATTAATAATAGGAAATCCTGTAGATTCATCAATAACCACACATTCTTCTCCAGACCTATTTTTAGGACAAACTTTTATGCATTGGTACTTGCATTTTTTTGGTTTACACAATTCTTTATCAATAACAGCAATTCTAGCCATGTTTATCAATAATAACTTTATACAATAAATTTAATTATCCTAGATTATGTACAAAGGTGTTACTGAATGATTCAAATTGGACTTGTCGGAAAAGCAAATGTTGGGAAATCTAGTTTTTTTAAGGCATCTACTCTAGCAGATGTAAAAATTGCATCATATCCCTTTACAACAATCGAATCAAATGTTGGAATGGCTCATGTTATACTCGATTGTGTTTGTAAAGAGTTTGGTACAAAATGCAATCCAAGATTAGGAAAATGTGAGAATGGGAAAAGATTTGTTCCTGTCAAACTGATAGATGTTGGTGGTTTGGTTCCTGGCTCGCACCTAGGAAAAGGACTTGGAAACAAATTCCTTGATGACATAAGACAAGCTTCAGTTCTAATTCAAATAGTGGATTGCTCAGGTTTAACAGATTCAGAAGGAAAGCCTACCAAAAATTATGATCCTAGCAAAGAGATTGAGTTTTTGGCAGATGAAATTAATCTCTGGTTTGCTGGAGTTATAAAAAGAGCTTTAGAAAAGTTTAAGAGAAAATTAGAAACTTCCTCAAGAACAGACTTAATTCAAACTTTGACCCAAGAGTTAAGTGGATTGGAGGTAAGAAAAGAACATATTGAGCAAGCGTTAGAAAAAGCTCCAATAACAGATATAGAAAAATTTGCTCGGAGTATAAGGGAATTTTCTAAACCAATTATAATCGCTGCAAATAAAATTGATCTTAAGCCTGCACAAGATAATTTTGAAAAATTAAAAGAAAAATGCAAATTAGTAATTCCCACTTCAGCAGAAGCAGAGATTGCTTTAAAAAAAGCTTCAGAGCAAGATTTGGTTGATTACTTGCCAGGAGATGGATTTGAAATTAAAGGAAAACCAGAAGAAAAACAGTTAGGGGCTTTAGAATTCATTAAAAAAGAAGTTATTGATAAATACAATTCTACTGGGATTCAGACCTGTTTGAACAAAGTTGTCTTTGAATTGCTGGATTATATGGCTATTTATCCTGTTGCTGATGTTAATAAACTAACTGATAAAGATGGAAAGGTTTTACCAGATACATTTCTAGTGCCAAAAGGGACTACAGTTAAAGAATTGGCCTTTATGGTGCATACTGAACTTGGTGAAAAATTTATTTGCGGGATTGATGCTAGAAC
This sequence comes from Candidatus Aenigmatarchaeota archaeon, assembly GCA_030616125.1. Lineage (GTDB taxonomy): Archaea > Aenigmatarchaeota > Aenigmatarchaeia > CG10238-14 > SCSR01 > JAUWXZ01. The sequence goes on along the minus strand of JAUWXZ010000003.1, from coordinate 1,599 downwards.
AAAAAGGAAATTGTCGGGTGATTATCAGTTAAAAAATAACGATGTTGTTGAAATTGCATTTGCTAAATAGACTTTTCTAGTATAGAAATTAATACAAGCTAGCCTAAAAATAATAAGGAAAAGGTGAAAAATTGTATTCTCAAGAAATTAAGCTACTACTGAAAAGTAAAAAAATCAAAATTGGGGATAAGGTAAGAATCTTAAAGAAAAGTTTGGTTTATGAAGGAATTCTGATGCCTAGAATTGAGCTAGGAGACCTATCTTCTTTGGTAATTAAGCTTGATAATGGTTATAACATTGGAATAAAGTTCGAAAAGGGGGTTAAAATCAAGAGGATTGCAAAAGGTAAACCCATAAAGTTTAAGCCAGCAAGAATAAAAATCATAAAAGACCCAGCCAAACCTACAGTTTCTATTTTGGGATGTGGAGGAACTATTGCTTCCAGGGTAGAATATAGAACTGGGGCTGTATATCCAGCTTTTTCTCCAGGAGATTTATTACTATCTTTCCCAGAATTGAAAGAAATAGCCAACATAAAAGGGAGAAAATTGTTCGATCTTTTATCAGAAGACATGACGCCCTCTCATTGGCAGATAATTGCAAGGGAAGTTGCTAAAGAGATAAAGAAGAAAGTTGATGGTATAATTTTAATGCACGGAACAGACACTTTACATTATACTTCCGCTGCTCTAAGCTTTATGCTTCAGAATTTGCCCATACCAGTAGTTTTGGTTGGGGCTCAGCGTAGTTCTGATAGAGGGAGCAGTGATAATGCGATGAATCTGGTATCTTCAGTTTTAACAGCTTCCAAAAGCGATATCGCGGAAGTTACTGTTTGCATGCATGGTAGTATGTCTGATGACTTTTGTTTTATCAACCCTGGAACAAAAGTAAGAAAGCTTCACTCCTCTAGAAGAGATGCATTTCAAACCGTTAATGCTCTACCCTATGCAAAAGTTTGGTACTCAGAGAAAAAAATCGAATATTTGAGAGAAGATTTTAATCGAAGAGGGAAAGGAAAATTAAAACTTGATGATAAAATTAACCCAAATGTTGAAATTGTTTATATTCATCCAGGAATTAAGCCAGAATTTATCGAAAATCTAGCAAAATTTTACGATGGAATAGTGATTGCTGGCACAGGATTAGGACATGTACCAACAAATCCGCTTAACGATAAATTCACAAAAAGTCTAATTCCTTCTCTTAAAAGTTTAATTGATTCTGGAATTCCTGTTGTAATTGCTCCTCAAACAATTTTTGGAAGGTTGGACCTGAACGTTTATACTGCTGGGAGATTGTTATATAGAATTGGAGTTATCGGAAATAATTCTGACTGGCTGCCAGAAGTAGCTTTTGTAAAATTGATGTGGGTTTTAGGTCATACAAAAAATTTGAATAAAATCAAAGAAATGATGCTGAAAAATATTGTGGGAGAAATTTCTGAGAGGATTTGAGTGATTAAATGAGTTGGAAAGAATTTTTAAAACCAGATTGGCGAAGGGTTGTGTTGACATTATTAATTGGTCTAACGTTGTGTATCATATTGTTAATGATATTTTCACCTTTATGTTTTGCTAGTCTTCCTATAGGAGTAAC
>JAUWXZ010000034.1 GCA_030616125.1 Candidatus Aenigmatarchaeota archaeon | reverse complement strand
CTTATATTTCTCCATTCATGATATTCATCAAAACTCATTTCTGCTAAAGTTTTGTTTTCACCTTGTGGAATAAAAATTAGAAATAACTCTGACCAATAATAATCCTTCATTTCACCCCTTGGAACTTCGCTTAATATTCCTTTTACATTTGATTCAAAAAACATTGGCTCAGAGAGGTTGCTATCAAAATAAACCAAACAGTTTTTAAATTCACATTCTCGTGATTTCCCTTCAATTAATTTTAAAATACCTTCGATACCAATTGTTTCTAAAGCGAGATTCACAAACGTTTTAGGAAAACCATTCAAGGAATGGATATAAAATCCTGCATCTAAAGCTATACAAGGTTTTTTGATCTGCTCATGAGCAAACAAAACCTTTTCCTTTGCAATTTTTCGTAAATCATCGGTTCTTGGTTCAGGCAATTCTAATGAGACTTGAACAACTTTAATGCCAAATTTGGATAAAGTATTGCTAACAGAATCTACTTTTCCTTTGTTTTTTGTTGCAAAATGGATTTGTTTCAACATTCTACCACTTATTTAAGAAGTTTTCAATTCTTCAAATTCATCAAGTTCTTCGTTCTCTCTGACATTATCCCAGGTGAAAACTTTACCGTTCATCGTTATGTAAACTCCTGTCGGAAGAGTTTGAACAGCTGCCACTGCACAACCTAAATTAAAAAGTGCATCAGAGTTTTCTTCATTAAAAGGAACCATAGACCCTGTTAAAACAATTGTCTTGTCTTTTATTTTTTGTCCTAAGAATTTGGCTGTTTCTACCATGGTAAATGTGCCATGAGTTATTACTATTCTATCTTCTTTACTTTCTCGACATTTTTTAAGAATTAATTCTCGATCCTTTTTTGTTATCTCTCTACTGTCTTTGAGCATTAATTTTTCTGTAACTATTGGAGAAGTAACCCTCGCCTGTTTTAACATTTTAGGTATGTGAGTTTCTTTGAATTCATATTCGTCTGTTTCTGGTTTATAGAATACGCAATCAATAGTTCCACCCGTGATGAACAATTTGATTGCCATACTAATCATAATTTTTATCAAACTTAATAAATGTTTTATTTTTCAAAAAGTTACTTACATAGAGGGCGAAAGAAAACCAGCCGATTCTTAACAATTTTTGCGTTATAGACATGTAAGCCGAGTTCTTAACAGAACCTGGTTTTAGGGGCTTTGCACAAAAACCCCGTCCTGCACAAAAAGTCGAAGTTAGAACCCCAATAAAACTTCAAGTAATGTCATTCTTTTTAGTAGAAATTTATAAACATTCCATCTTATTCTTTGATATGGAAATATACTCAATAACAAGCAACAAAAACAAATTAAGAGAAGCTGAACAAATTCTTGGAGTTAAATTAAAAAATGTTAATTTAGATTTAGATGAAATTCAAGAATTAGATTCTGATAAAATTGCAGAATATAAAGTAAAACAAGCGTGGGAATCAATTAAAAACCCCTTGTTTGTTTGGGACCAATCATTATACATTCACTGTTTAAACGATTTTCCTGGACCTTTAATTAAGTGGTTTTGGACAAAGGTTACTCTAGAAAAGATATGTCAAATTGCAAATTTCTTTAATGATTATAAAATATATACCAAAACCACTTTGACTTATTATGATGGAAAAGAAATAAGACATTTTTACGGAATAATACATGGTTCAATTCCACCAGAGCCAAGAGGAAGCAATGGTTTTGCATGGGACCCAATTTTTATTCCAAAAGGTTATGAAAAAACTTTTGCAGAAATGACTTCCAAAGAAAAAAATGCCATTTCTATGCACAAAATTGCTCTAGAGAAGTTAAGAGATTTTTTGAAAGGCGCTCCTTAAATTCTCTTTGATTTTACCAATTGAAATTGAACAAAGAAAGAAAAATTTAGCCACCAATTAACAACTTAACAGAACCATAAAAAGGAAATGCTTAAATCTTTAACCCTCCTCTTTATTTTTAAATGTGAATAAAAATGGGTGAGGTAACTGTCGGAGATCCAAACGCACCAGGGTTAAAAGAGTATGAAAAACAAGTTGGGATATCTCGACAAAGATATTGGAAAGATCAAAGAGAACACTCATTAAATCAATTATTAGTTCAAGCACTCCAAGAAAAAGGCGTAGATAGTTCTTATATCGGAAGAACTAGACTCCTCCCTATTGAGTATTGTATAAGAGGATTTCATCATGCAACTGATGTGCTAATATTTTCTGATGATGATTTCAGAGACATAGATTTAGCTTTTGATAGAGTAGTTAATGTTGATCAATATATTGACGGTTTAGCTGCTGGTATAAATCCCACCTCCTTAAAAGAGAGGCCAGTTCTTGGTGTACCTTCTGAAGGAAAAATAATTACACCAATAAAAATGTTGTTAAAGGGATACTGGGGTTGGTTCAGTGAAAAAAATATTGATGGCAAAAAAGAACCAATTTCTAAGGTGTGGCCTTATAAAGCAAAACTTTCTAACTTGGGTTTCGGTGAAAATTCATATCTTGGATTTTATGCAAGAAGAACAGATGGTAAATTGGGTTGGGCTTATTTTCCAGTTAGAACTGGAGAGAAATCAAAATTAGAAAGATTTTTAGAACGGGAAAGAAAATAAAAATAATCTGGACCACATTTTTCTCCAGATGGGAGATTAGTTAGTAGAGGTGGTACAGGAATAGCATTTGTTGATAAGTTGTAATTCTATATGGCTTCAAATCCCACCTTCCGCATAATGATTTAAATTTTTAACAACTCATCATAATTTATGAAAATAGAGTGTGAAAAGGCAGAAAAAGCATTGGGCCTTACTCATGCTACTGATATAGTTATTTTGCAAATAAGATTAATGACATGTTCACTTAGAGACATATCAACACCAGATTTGTCAAAAAAATATAGGGATCTCGAGAAAAAAATTCAAAAAGCAGAAGCAGATTGGGAACAATATAAAAAGCCAGGATACTATCATAACAGACCAATCGTTGTTACTGCAAAATTACCAGACTCAGTTGATGATGCAACTATTCATGTTGCCTTTCATAAAACTGGTTATTTAATAAGAAGTGGGAGAAATTTCATAGATTACTTAATTTTAGAAACTGTTCCTGGAAACTTAAGATATGGGTATGTAGATTTAGAACATCCTATAACTGATGAAGAAAAGAAAAAAGTTTTGAGTGAATTAGTTCAATTAAATAATGGAAAATTAAAAATTTAAGAAATTATTTAATTTCCTCTAATTCAAAATTTTGAATATTATGTTTTTCTCTTATCTTAGGCTCTAATCCTTTTCCAACACATTCATAACAAGATTCAATTTCTCGAAGTGTCTGCCCCTCTGGCAATCTTATTTTATATCTTCTACCGTCAAATCTACCTGTTATTAATTCAATCCAGTAAGTATGAAAACCACCAGAAACTCCTTCGTCAACTTCATAAGCAGCTATCCCCAGTGATTTCTGGAATCCTATTTTTTTACCACAAATATCGCATTCTGTGTCTATATGGTCAGGTCCTACATAAAAAATTGGTAAGTTTACTAAACACCTTCTAGCTTTATCGAACGTTTCAAAGTTTACAACATAATTTTCAGGAGCTAACCCTTTTCGTCCTGGTATTTCGGGTCGTATCGCTTTTAACTCTGTTAGTAATTTTAAAAGTTCTTCTCTTGAAGTCGAAATATTTCTCTGGGTGATATCCCAAGGCCCATCAAGAAGATCTTCTAACTCGGCAGACATGCATTCACCTTAAAATAAAGAGGAAAGTTAAAGATTTATGCCTTTCTCGGTTCTGGTACGTCTTTAATTGGTTTTGATGTTCAAATTTAATTGTTCAATCTCGATTGGTTTTTTGGCAAAATCCTTTAAATTTGAGAAAATGTTAAAAGTTAATTGGTATGACGGATTTCAACAACAAAGTTAAACAAATGAAATTAAAACTTAGAAAACTGCTAAATTCTGAGTTTAGGAATTTTATCGAGGGGGAAAAATTAGATTTCCCTGGGGTTTACGTAGTTTGTTGCAGTAAAAAAGTAATTTACATAGGTTCTTCAGAAAATATTAAAAGAAGGATCCAAGAACTACTTGCAGATTATAGAAGTCATACCCTACATAGGAAGCTTTTATGCGAAAAACTCTTTGGCAATTTCGGGAAAGGCACTCGTAAACGATTAGATAAAATATATAAAACCTTACCACAAACCAAAAAAGAATATGCAAAGAATTTTCTCAGAAAAAAATGTAGATTTAAAATGTTAAAAACAGAAAAAGAAAAAATTAAACCCTTGGAGCATTTTGCTATTGGTGTTTTGAATCCTGAATACAATGATTGATAGGCTGATGATAAAATGATAGACTTTAACAAACTAATCGACAAGCACATCTTCAGAGAGCATAGAGCAAAAAAAATCGGACGGTATTATCCTTCTGAAATAGGTAGCTGTCTGAGAAAGACATGGTATTCTTATAAATATCCTCGTGAAGTAGAGCCAGATTTACTTAAAATATTTGAAGTCGGGAATATCATGCACGATTTTGTGGTGGAGGTTTTAAAGAGCGAGAGAACTCCTGAGGTAGAATTATTGAAATCAGAATTTCCATTTAAATTATCATTTAAAGATTTCTTGGTTTCTGGGAGAGTTGATGATTTGATATTGATAAAGGAAAGCAGCAGAAACGTCTTGGTTGAAGTGAAGTCTTGCAGTAATATCTCGTTTGTGAAAAAACCTCAAAATCATCATGTGATGCAACTTCAACTCTATATGCATGCCATCGGTGTTCATAACGGGCTACTACTTTATGTTGAAAAAAGCAATCTGCAAACCAAGATATTTGAAATTCCGCATGATGAAAGTAGGAGCCTTGAAATATTGGAACGGTTCAAAGTTTTACATAAGTTCCTAACAGGGAACAAATTACCTGATGCGGAGGCCAAAAACAAAGAAGATATGAAGTGGATGTGCAAGTTTTGCGAATGTAAAGAAAGATGCGATAAAAACGAGAAATAGATATTTATTTTTTTTACATCTGTCTAACTACGGTTGATTTCTGGTTCTATAATTTTTCAAGGGTTTCTCTAAATTTTTTAATTGCGGATTGAGTATACATCAACATATCATATATTTGCTCTTCGTCATATCCCCTTTCTTTAGCTAGATTCTTTAAAGGTTCGGCGACCAAAAACAATAGTGTGATATCTCTGTTTATCTCTAAACTTTTCAAGATTTCTTTACCTTCTTTCATACTAAAGCTTATAACAAATCTATCTGGTTCTGCCATAAAAATCTTTTAATCCCTTATGGATATATTTTTAACATATGAGAGGTAACCCTGTAGAACTAGCCTGTCCATTTTGCGATAAAGGGATAATACAATGTTGGTATATTCCTGGTGCTTGGCAAGAAAAACGAACTGGGAGGAGTTCATTAGGAAAAGGAAAATCTATTAGTAGAAGTTCTGATACATGGTTAATTCAATCTGGGTGTGATGTTTGTGGTAAATCACAAGAAGAAGTGGAGAAAGAATTAAGACGACGAAATATAATTTGATGTGAGAATGGTGGTCAAATTTTTCCTTCTTTGTTAAATTTCAATTGGCGAATTCTATTAATTTTCGATTGTTAAAAGTTAACTGGTTTAATGAGCTTTGCAGCTTTGCACAAAAAGTAGTGATTTTTGACTACTTATTATGCAACTCAAGAATCTGCACAAAAGTCGCCAAAAATCTTTACTTATTGGGTAAAGCTACTCATAGGGCCTGTTCCTATAAATCCTATCTTTCTTATTATTCTCCCGCCAGTATCACATTCACTGGTGTACATCACTAATCAACTTTGTGTATAGGATAAGATCCGTGAACATGTAGAGAACCTTCTATTACCGATTCCCGTAATTCTTCTAATGCTTCTTGTATTTTACTTTCAAATTTGTGACCTACAACTTCTGTCATCTGATAATATTTTCCTAAACTATCACCAGTAGGTATAGAATGTTGTCCAGATAGATTTAGATCTCTTTTAGAAAATACTCCTATAGCGTCCCACAAGGTTCCAGGTTTATGCATCACTTCGTATCTTAACGTGGTTCTATCATTGCCCGTAATTTTTTCACAATCCTTATCAGAAATTGCTATGAATCTTGTTCTATTCTCACTAGAATTTTGAACATCTTCAATAATATTTGGAAGATCATATATGTTTGTTGCAAGTTTGGTACATATGACAGCTAATTTTTCATCTTTTGACGCCATCCTTGCTGCAAGAGAAGTGCTATCTACAGGTTTTTGCTCTATCGTGGGATAATGCTCTCTTAAGTATTTTGAGCATTGTCTTAACGCTTGTGGATGTGAAATAATTGATCTCACATCTTTCCATCTACCTTTCCATGCTAGACAATGACGTACTGGAAGAATGTATTCTCCACAAATTCTTGGTCTATAGGTATC
>JAUWXZ010000026.1 GCA_030616125.1 Candidatus Aenigmatarchaeota archaeon | reverse complement strand
AAGGTCAAATGGAAGAAAAGGCAGAGTTATTAATTTATTTATTGGGGATTCCTCAGGCTATTCTAGATTACCCTTATGGAATGACCAAGTGAAACTAGTAGAAGAAGAGTCAGTTAAACTTGGAGATGCAATTGAAATTGCCAATGGCATGGCAAAAGAAAATATTTTTGGTGAAACTGAAATTTCTTTAGGAAAATTTGGAAGAATAGAACGAACGGATGCAGAATTACCTTCGATAGAAGAACTAACAAAAAATTTTTTATTTTTTATCCCGGAAAAAACTTTTATCAAAGACTTGGTTCCAGGAAGTTTTGAAATTAAGGCGATCATACTACATCTTTTTAAAACCAATTTTTTGTTTGATATTTGTTCAATTTGTGGCAGTAAGTCGATTAAAAACAGATGTTTAGAGCACGGGGAAGTTGAACCAAGTCACGCGTTGGTAATTAATATGATAGTTGACGATTCTACTGGTAGCATAAGAGCCGTGTTTTTTAGAGAACTAGCGGAAAAACTTATTACCACTCAAGCGAGTGAATTATCTAAATTAAGCCAGGAAGAGAGGTATGAATTAATAAGGAAAAAATTAGTTGGTAAGGAATTAACAATGTCTGGAAATGTAAAAAAGAATAAAATGTTTGATAGACTAGAGTTGATCGCTAACAATTTCAAAGATTTAAATATCTTGGAAGAGAGTAAAAAATTGGCTGAAGAATTGGAATCGAAAGTGAGTTAATGCCTAAAAAAGAAATTGTTTTGGAAGATATTCCTGGTGTGGGAATAAAAATTGCTGAAAAACTAAGAGAAATCGGCTATACCGATCCAATGACTATAGCAGTAACCGCGCCCTCTGAACTGGCTGCAATTGCTGAGATTGGAGAAGGACAAGCTGCAAAGATAATCAATGCGCTTAGACAGATGCTAGAAATTGGGTATGAATCTGCGGATAAAATTCTGGAAAGAAGAAAGGCAGTCGCAAAGATTTCAACTGGATGTAAGAATTTAAACATTTTATTGGGAGGGGGGGTAGAAACCCAAGCGATTACTGAGTGTTACGGACAATACGGATCAGGGAAAACACAGATAGGATTCCAGCTAGCTACTGCTGTACAACTCCCAAAAGATAAAGGTGGATTAGAAGGAAATTGTTTATGGATTGACACAGAACAAACCTTTAGGCCTGAAAGAATTGTACAAATTGCAAAAGCTTTGAAATTAGATCCTGAAAAAACTTTAAAAAATGTATTTATTGCTAGAGCCTATAACTCAGAGCACCAAGTTTTTCTTATCGAAAGGGCTCCTGAAATGATAGAAGAAAATAAAATAAAATTAATTGTTATAGACTCACTGACATCTCATTTTAGAGCTGATTTTGTTGGAAGAGGAGAACTTGCAGAAAGACAACAAAAATTAAACAAACATCTACACCAATTACAAAGGTTGGCAGATGCGAATAATTTAGCGGTTTATATTACAAATCAAGTCATGGCCAGACCAAATATACTGTTCGGTGATCCAATAGCTCCAGTGGGTGGACACGTTCTAGGGCATATGGCAACTTATAGAATGTACTTGCGAAGAGGTCGAGAGGGAACAAGAATTTCCAGATTGGTTGATTCTCCTGGCTTACCAGAAGGGGAAGCTGTATTCAGAATTAGTGAAAAAGGAATTGTAGATCCTTAATTTATTTTCTAATTTTTATTTGTCTGTTGCAATATGGGCATAAGCGATATTTTTGACCTATTCTGATCTTAAGCTTTCTTTTACAAGCAAGACAACGAATAAAAGCATAACCCCATTTGACCATTAACTCAACTACTATTTTTATTCTACAACTGTGTTTAAATTTCCAGCCTTAAAAATAAATAACTCATAATTAATTGATATGGAAATAATTTGTAGGGGAGCAGAAAGTATAATTTATCTTGATACTTGGGAAGAGCAAGAAGTTCTTGTAAAAGAAAGAATCAAAAAAGGCTATAGAGTTAAACAGATTGATGAAAAATTGAGAAAGTTAAGAACAAGACAAGAAATAAAACTTTTGACAGGAGCAAGAAAATGTGGAGTAAATACACCCAAGATATTAAATGTGGATGAAGTGAATCATAAAATATTCATGGAAAATGTTAAAGGAAAAAGAATTAAGGAACTTTTTTATTCTGCTGATGAAAAAACTATAGAAAAAATTTGTTTTGAGATAGGAGAATCGATAGGAAAATTACATTCTAATAGAATAGCACACGGCGATCTAACAACCTCAAATATGATTCTTGAACATAAAAAAATTTATTTTATTGATTTTGGTTTGGGAAAATTTTCAAATAGAATAGAAGATTTTGGGATTGACCTGAATTTATTGTATGAAGCCTTAAAATCAACTCACTTTAAAATCTTAAAAATTTGTTGGGATAATATACTTAAAGGTTATAAAAAAGAATATAAAGATTCAAATAAAGCTTTAAAAAAGGTGGAAGAAATTGAGAAACGTGCTAGATATGCTAAAAGGTAAAGATAAGTACGAAACTTTAGAGAATCACTCAATTCTGTTTATCTGTATGGGAGCGGTGATACTTTCCTCTGGTATGGGTTTGAATGTCGTAAGTCCAAAAGGATTTTCAGCTATTTTAGCAATGCTTGGGGCTTTTGTAGCATTTCTTGCGATAGTGTTTTTAATTTTTATTTGGCTTGTAAAGGAGTTTAAAAGTGATTAAATGGCCAGAATTTACGGAGGAAGAAAAGGCAAACATGGAAGCAAAAAACCACCAATAAAAGTTGTTCCAAGATGGTTAAAAAATAAAAAAAAGGAAATAGAAGATTTAGTGATCAAATTTTTAAAGGAAGGAAAAAGCTCTGCCGAGGTTGGAATAATTCTAAGAGATCAATTTAGCGTTCCAGATGTAAAAACTATCACCGGAAAAACAATCACGCAGATGATGAAAGAAAAAAACCTTTATCCCAAATTACCAGAAGATTTATTAAATTTGTTCAGAAAAGCCATAAGTTTAAGAGAACACCTAGAAAGAAATAAAGCAGATAGACATTCTAAAAGAAGTTTAAACAATTTAGAATCGAAAATCAGAAGATTGCTTAAATATTACAAAAGAGAAGGAAAAGTAGCTTTAGATTTCATATACGACCCAGAAAAGATTAAGCTAATTATTCGAAAGTGATATTTTGTTTTTGGATGAGATTGAAAGGTTTACTAAAATTCTGAAATCCCTACTTAAAGAAAAAAAAGCAAAAATTATTTCACATTTAGACACAGACGGACTTTTATCTGCCTCCATTCTTGCAAAAATGCTCCTGAGGGAAAATTTCAATTTTGAATTAAGGATAGTTAAACAGTTAACTTCAGATGTTATAAAAGAACTGAACCTTAGCAAAAAAGAAATTTTAATTTTAACGGACTTGGGTAGTGGCCAACTTTTACTTTTAAAAGAAATCCTTGATAAGACTCAGATTTTTGTTTTAGATCATCATGAGCCAGTAAAATTTACCCATTTGAATTTATTTCATTTAAATCCATTAATTTTTGGTGAACCTGAAATCTCTTCTTCAGTTATTTGTTATTTGTTCACTAAGGCTTTTAATCTAAAAAATACAGATTTGATTGATCTAGCCATAGTGGGAGCAGTTGCAGATGAACAAGAAGAAAAATGGGAATTTAAAGGTTTAGCAGAAAAAATTTTAAAGGAGGCAGAATTACTCGGTAAAATTTCTGTTTTAAAGGGGTTAAGATTATATGGAAGGTCAACAAGACCGATTCATAAATCTTTGGCTTATTCTTTTGATCCGTTTATTCCCGGGATTTCTGGATCAGAATCGCAAGCGGTTCAATTCCTTTCTGAGTTGGGCATAAAAATAAAAGAAAATGATGAGTGGAAAAAACTTAAAGATTTAACTCTGGAAGAACAGAAAAAGCTCGCATCTGCTATAATAGTTGAAAGGCTCAGGGCAAAGCATTCAGAAGCGGAAGACATATTTGGTGACATTTACTCTATGGTTGGAAAGCCTGAAGAAATTCAGAATGTAAGAGAATTTGCCACTTTACTCAATGCATGTGGAAGAACTAGTAATTTCGATACTGCGATAAGACTTTGTTTAGGAGATTTTTCAGCAATAGAAAAATCTTTTGAAATTTTAACTCAATACAGAAAAATGATAGGTGAAAGTCTAGACTGGCTAAGAAAAAATAAAAAATCAATCTTAGAAACAAAATTTGCAAATTATATTCTAGCTGAAGATAAAATTCCTGAAACCTTAATCGGGACCACAACTTCTATAGTGTTAAATTCAAATCTTTTAAATACAAGAAAGCCAATATTTGGTCTAGCTGAAGCAGCAGATGGAAAAATAAAAATCTCAGCAAGAGTTTCAAGAGATTTAAAACAAATAAATTTAAGGGATATTATTGTCGATGCTGTTAAACAACTGGGAGCAGAGGGTGGAGGGCATAAAGAAGCTGCTGGAGCATTGATTCCAAAAGCCAAAGCTAAAGAATTTATAAAAATAGTTGATAGTTTGTTAGGTGAAAAAATTGCCAGTAAAGAAGTCTAGAGCCAAGCAATGGTTCTCTGTGATTGCTCCAAAGTGTTTTGGTGAGATGGAAATAGGTAAAACCGTCGCTTCTGAACCCCATATTTTGATGAGCAGAAGAATAGAAACTTCAGCAATGGATTTAACAGGAAATTTGGAAAAATATTATTTCAAATTTATTTTTAAGGTCAATAGAACAGAGGGAGATAAAGCTTTCACAGAGTTTGATGGTTCTGAATGTTTAAGAGATTATATTTCTAGAATGGTCGTGAGAAGAGTCAGGAGAATTGATATAATTCAAGATTTGATTATGAGGGATGGAAAGAAAATACGAGTAAAAGGAATAGCAATTCTTCGTGGAAGAGTAAAGAGCACCATTCAAAAGACTGTGAGAAGTAGAATAAAAAAATTACTTAAAACCGAAATTGAGAATCTAACTCTTGAAGAATTTGTTAAAAAACTTCTTTCCGACGAAATTAAAAATAAGGTTTTAAAAGAAGCAAGGAAGGTTTATCCAATAAGACATTTCGAAATTAGGAAAACAGAAGTTATTTAACTAGCATCGACAATAAACTTGGTCCGAATATGGCCATTATGAGCATAAAGAGCGTTATTAAAGACAAATAAATAATGAGACGATTTGCTATTTTTTTGCTGGTGTATTTGTTTAAGATTTCATTAAAAATAAGACCTCCATCTAAAGGTTTTAATGGAAGTAAATTGATAGCACCAACTCCTAGGTTAATCACAAACAACCAGAAAAACAAGCCCAACACCCAAAAATAGGAATAGAGAAACTCACCAGTTGGTTTTCCATATCCTTCAAATACCCCAGAAAAAACAAAATCTGTTGAAAGGCTATAGACACCAATAAATGCTTTTGTTGAATTTTCAGGATGGGTAGCAGTTTTAAATACATACGTATTTTTTGTCGAAGTTATGGTCATTGTTTCGTTTGGTTCAATTGTTTCCATGATTTTGACAAATTCTTCTACATTCCTAACAGATTGGTTGTTAACAGCTATTATTGTGCCCTCTAAGTTTGCTTGATGCGCAGGGGTGTCTGGTAGGGTATGATTAAATTCAACACCTGCCGGGGAAAGCATATAACTTGTGAGTTGGAGAAAAGATAGGGTAATGATTAACATTACCAAAGCTGTTAGAAAATTCCCAAAAGTTCCTGCAGAGTAAATCTTGATTTTTGACACAGGATCTAATTTTTTAATTTGTTTCTCGTCAGGCTCAACAAACGCCATAGGAAAAATTACTAGTAGCCCAAGACCAAATGATTTTATTTTTATATTTTTTAGTCTTGCAATTAATGCATGAAATGATTCATGAACGGAAACAACAACAAAAATACTAATCATCCAGTACCAAAATGGAATCCCGAATATGAAGCCTGGGTATCTAACTTTTCCTATCTGCGGAAGTATTAATCTAACTGGTGCTCCTTCTTCGATTACTTTTTCAGGAGATGAGAATATTCTATAAACAAAAAAGAAAAGTAGTGAAAACATTAAAATAGATGTAACCACTCCAATAATAGCACTGATTTTTGCAAGCCTTGATAATAATTTAAAATGTTTTTTTGCAACACCATAAATCCATTTTCTTCCTTTTTTAGTCCTTCTTGTTAGCAAACCAGATTTATATTTAATATTTTTTCTGTCAGCTATAGCTAAGACTACTATAGCTAAAATAAAAACAATTATGCTTAGGGTTTCAAAATCAAGCATATTAACTAATTTGTTTTTAAGAATTTATGAAATGCAGGGAGTGGGATTTGAACCCACGAAGGCACTAAGCCACAAGGCTCTGAACCTTGCGCCTTTAACCAGACTTGGCTACCCCTGCTTAATTTTAAAATCTATACAAATTTTCCATTTTCTTGGACTGTACGGTAAGACTTTTCTTTTATCTAAAATTTCAAATTTTTTGTTCGATTTTTTTGCATTTTCTTCTATTAGTTTTAAGGCATTTGAAAACAAATCGTCTTCTTTACCCCAATTATAAAAATGAATTATTCCATTTTCTTTCAAACAATTAATTGCTATATCTAAAAAACTTTCTGCTCCAAAAGGTAAGGGCATAACAATTCTGTCAAATTTTTCTTTAAATTTTTTACATACATCGTGTACATCCCCGCAAATCAAACTTATTTTATGACCTAGTTTATTAATTCTGACATTCTCAACTGCATAATGATATGCAGATGGATTTATTTCTATCCCATATGTCTTATAAACATCAGTCTGCTTTTTGACAATTGCTATTGGAATAACTCCAATTCCTGAAAACATTACTAAAACAGTTTCGTTAGGTTTTACTTGCTCAGCAATTCTCTGTCTTTCAGTTCCTTCGCGAGGAGAAAAATAAACTTTTTTTGGATCAAGTTTAAGCAGATAACCATATTCTCTGTGAACAACTTCTGTGTTAGTATCACCTGCTATCAGTTCATACTTTCTTAATCTTAGTTCATCTTTTCTTTCAGAAACTTTTTTTAGCACGGATTTAACATTTTTATTCAATTGCATTATTGATTCTGCTATCGATTTTTCTTTTTGTTTTAATTCTTCTGGAATTTCAACTATAGCCACAGCCTTTTCTTTTGAGCCAATAACATCAAAACTTTTCATTTAATCCCCTATTTACTCACTGAAATAACAATAATACTTTTATCATCTTCGTAAGCTTTTGGTCTTTCTTTCGCCCCTTTAATTAAAAAATTTACTATTTTTTCAGGAGTTTTTAACTCTTTTGTAGCTAGAGTAATTTCTTTTTCATCTAAAACATCTGTGATCCCATCAGTTGCTAAAATAACGTAATCACCACTTAACAACTCAACTTCATTAAAATGTACTTCAATATTTTCTTGCCCTATTGCCCGAAGTAGCGAATGAGTTTCAAGTAATCTATCACTCGAACTAAGAGTATTAATTTTATCTTTTCTTACAAGAAAGACTGGACTATCACCGATGTTTGCAACTTGTAAAGCATTGTTTATTACACAGGCAACAGCAACAGTCGTATATCCAATGGGGTCCTTGTCCATTTCTTCAAGAATTTTTTCATTCACTCGTTCTACAAGACCTTTTAAATCTTCTTTAAAAAATAATTTCAAGTATTTTGTTGTTTTTAAAGCTGCTTTTTTCCCCCCCTTAGGGATTGATACACCATCTGCAACTGCATAAAGCTTAAGATCATCATCTACAAGAATTGCATCTTCATTTTCTTCATGATCATTTCCTTTTATTGTTTTACCAAGTGAAGTAATCTTCATAAATACTCTTTTGTTATATTATTGAATTATGATTACTCTAGTTGGTTTGGGTTTGTTTGACGAGAAAGGTTTGACTTTATGTGGTATAGAG
>JAUWXZ010000065.1 GCA_030616125.1 Candidatus Aenigmatarchaeota archaeon | reverse complement strand
TGATGGAAGAGGGCGGCTCATAAAAGTTGCAGCTTTTATTCGAGGATCTTATGGAATACGACGAGCAGTGATTGACAAAGATAGTCTTTTGAAACATTTAAATATATTATATGAAGATTGGAGAGGTTCAAAAAAGTTGCTCAAAGAATATGCCGAAAAGGGTAAAAATTTTATTAAGAATCTTAATTGGGAAAAAACAGCTGAACAACTTATCGCATCTTTCGATAAAATAAAACCAAAAGAAGAAGAGCGTTTTTGGATTAAAAAAAATGTTATCATTGAAGACGCTCATTTACTTATGGTTATTCCAAGTTGGGGTAAACACTGTGGAATAGCAGAATACACTAAAACTTTAATAGAGCATCTCCGTAAGAAGAAGTTGGATGTTAATATTTATTCTTCTGCAGATTTGCGAGATATTGTTAAAACTGCTGTTAGAGATGAAATGAATATTGTGCATTTTCAGCATGAATTTTCTTTCTGGCCACAGAAAGACGTGTTGCGGAGTGCTATGGAAGAATTAAACTCAAAAAGCATAAAGACTGTCTTGACACTTCATTCTTTCTGCAAGGGTGTTATTTCTTATAATCTTATGTTAGCTAAAACGGTTAGTAAGATTATTGTCCATGCCGAAGCCTTCAAAAAAGAATTTTGCGCTATGGAAAATTTAGAAGAAAAATACAGACCCCATATAGACAATGTAGATTTCGTGCCTATGGGTTGCGATGGACCTCAACCATTAATTGAAAAAGAAGTTCAAGAAACAAAAGAATATTTGGGAATTACAGGACGTTATCCCATAATCGGTTCTTTTGGCTTTTTGAGAGGGCAGAAGGGGTACAATGATTTAATTTTGGCTGTGGGGAAATTAAGAGACAAGTATAAAAAAATTCTGTGTTTAATTTATGCCCCTCCTCACGAATTCGGAAGTTTTTTTTATGTAGAACAATTCTTTAAATTTATAGAAAGGGAGAATTTACAGGATTATGTTCTCATTATCCGGGAGTATTCTAAAGCAGAAAAAATGCTTAAGATTCTTCAGGTAGCAGATCTTTTTGTTCTTAATTACAAAGATAGTCCTATAGGGGGCGGTATATCAGCTGCAGTAAAAACTTTAATGAGAACTCAAAGACCGATTATAGTTTCAGACTCTATTGCTTTTAGAGATTTAAAAAAAGAAGTTGCGAAAATTCCAAAGCTAGATGTTTCTACACTTTCTAGCGCCATAGATCAGGTTTGGTTGAATAAGGACTTTAAAAATTTATTAGTAGAGGAAGCTAATAAATTTCTTAGAAATAATTTGTGGGAAGAAGTGGCTGGGAGACATTTAAAAATATACGGAGATTAAAATGAAAAAACAAACAAAAATTTCCATAGGTGCGCCAACCTATAATGATTCACAGCGAATTAATGGTTTATTGACTTCTATTTTTACCATTACTTCGAAAGAAGAACTTGAGGAATGCAAATTTGTAATTGTCGACGATGGAACCAAAAAGGAAGAAACCAAAGAAGGACTAAGGAAAATTTGCGAAAAATTTAATGTACCATTGGTAGAGCATGATAAAAATTATGGAATTCCAAAAGCATGGAACAGCTTGACTAATTATTACGATAGCGATTTTTGCATTCTTTTGAATGATGACATTCAAGTATCAGATCCTAATTGGCTAAAATGTATGATTTATTTTTTGGAAAATAATGAAAAAATAGGTGGTGTAGGTTGGCCTTTATTCCATATGGGACCAGACGGTTCATTAAATCCAGAGATGTCTAAGCCTGACTATGATGTTAAGCCAGCATTAGTGGGTGCCCCCGTCGGATGCGGATTTGCTTTTAGAAAAAGTTCCTATGATTTAGTGCCTGGAGGTTTTCCGGAAGTCTTGCCCTCGTTTTATGAAGAAATTTGGTTTGGCTTCGAGCTTGCAAAAGTTGGTTATGGTTCTTACCAATTACCATATCCCGCTATGGAGCACTGGGGATCTCAAACTTTCGCTAAGAATCCTGAATTAAGCATAGCTAAACCTAATCCTGAAGTTCTTTCTATGGAAAAATATAAAGAAATTATGTTTAAAAAATATCCTCTATCAAGAGTAGAACCAGTTTCAGGTTTTGTTTATCGCATGGATTATTCTCGCGTTGTGTTTGCGTTGCATTTTGAAGTTGAAGATTATTGGGACAGCCCGCAGCAAGCAGTCCACGCAAAGTATGTCTATTCGCTTCAGGGGAGAAAACTTAAATGGCTAAACAGAAGTCTGGAAGAAAAAGAAGGTATAATGTGAAAATAGATATTAATCTCGGCAATGAACATATTTTAGAGCATTTTCCAAATTTTGAATATTTTAATTGTACCGTCAGTCGTCTCAATTTTTTTCAACCAGACAATCTAGTTGGGGATCAGCAAAAAGCGTTTATATTATATCATATTATCAGAGAAGTTCAACATACTGGCGAAGCAGGAATTACTTTGGGGTGCGGGCAAAGCATTGAACCTTTCACGATCGGCATAGATCATTATTATGGAAATAAGCATCTTATCTATGGAGGTGGATATTATCCGCATTTGACTTGTAAATGTGAAAAACTTCCATTCAATGATAACACTTTTTCATTCGCCGTTGCTCCTCATATATTTGAGCATATAGAAAATAAGCCTCTTGAGACATTTAAAGAATGGATTCGTATTCTAAAGCCCGCCGGCGCTTTGATTTTAATAATACCTGATGCTAATTATGAAAATAAAGCTCGGCCTTGGGATTTTGATCATAAGATGTTTTATACTCCTGCAGTATTTCAAACTGAAATTTTAGATTTTTGCAAAGATTTGATTAAGATGGAAGTTTTCAACACCTTGAAAAATTGTTTTAGCATAAATTATGTGGGAAGAAAAATATAAGGAGATTTAAAAGATAGTAAGGAAATAAGAGATGATTCAGATGGCGAAAAAAAAGGAGTTTAACAAAATATATGCATCCTTCTTCTTTGAACCAGATGTTGGCTTTCGTAAATACCTATCTTGACAAAGAAAAAAATTTGAGAATTTTGGAGATTGGCAGCAAAGACGTTAGTGAATACAAAAGTCTTTTGAAAAATCCTAATT
>JAUWXZ010000023.1 GCA_030616125.1 Candidatus Aenigmatarchaeota archaeon | reverse complement strand
CTTTAATTAAAACAATTTGTAATTTTTTTATATCTAATTTTCTTGGAATCGTCTTAGCTTTCAAACTCAACGCTGCTGCTGTACCTGCTGCCTGCCCTATAGCCATACATTGAGGTTGAATCCTTATTGCAGAATGTGCTTCGTGTGTTGAAGATATACACCTCCCTGCTACTAACAGGTTTTTTATCTTCTTTGGAATTAAAGCACGATAAGGTATGTTATAATTTTTACCCGATGCTATGGATCTCATCGTGGTACCGTCTTCTGGCTTATGAATGTCTATACCATAAAAACCACACGCAATAACGTCTGGAAATTTCCTGCAAGATAAAATATCTTTTTCAGTGATTGTATACAACCCTTTTATTCTTCTCGTTTCTCTTACTCCTATGGTTGGGGCAGTAGAGACCAGATAACAATTTTCAAATCCAGGAAGATATTTCCTGAAGAATTTTATTAGGGACATAACTTGTTTTCTCCCCTCTATCATAGCCTTAGTTAAGTCCCATGCATTTGTTCCTTTAAGATCTGGTATTCTTGTGGTATTTACAATCACCTCTCCTTTGTTAAGATAAAAAAAGAAAAGAATCTCATCCACAGGTATAGGTATCAAATCTTTGTTTTTCATAGCCTCATTCATTAATTTGTTAAAATACCTATCCAAAGGATTTTCTCTTCTATATATCTCTACTTCCTCTCTTTTTACTCCACCAACCCTAAACATTAAAGTCATGGGCTGAGTTAGACCATCTTTTTTTCTTCCTTCTTTGTAAGGAACTCCTGCTTTATATGCGATATCAGCATCACCGGTTGCGTCTATTATTATTTTACCTAACATCATTTGGCGACCTGATTTATTTTCTACCACAATTCCGCGTATTTTGTTATTTTTTACCAAAACGTCAACTGCCAAAGTCTGGTACAACAATTCTACCTTGTTTTTGATGCACATTTCTTCAAGAATAGACTTATACACCTCAATATCAAACTTGCCATAACCATTTTCTTCACGATATCCTCCAGAATTTTTTAATCTTTTTACTATTTCATCAAATATTCCTTTAACTACCCTTCTGCCATGGGAAGACATAAATGGATATACCAAAGCATTTGTTGCCATTCCACCAAGACAATTATATCTCTCTATTAAAAGGGTCTTTGCTCCATGTCTTGCAGAAGAAATAGCACTGGCTATTCCTGCAGGTCCGCCGCCTACTACTATTACATCTCCATTCCAAATTATTTTTTGTTTCATTTTATGCGGATGCCGGGATTTGAACCCGGGTTGCAAGCTTTTTCTTAACTTGGGAAGCTCGCGTCTTAACCAGACTGGACCACAACCGCAAGCGCCCAGAGTGGGATTTGAACCCACACGGTCCGAAGACCACCAGCTCTCCAGGCTGGCGCCATACCTGATTAGGCGATCTGGGCATATTATGTAAAATGGTTTAATATTTATTAAAAAACTGATAATTTTACTTTTGAATTTCTTTTAATAATTTTTTATAAAAAGTTTTCTCTTTTTCGTAGAAAAATAAGTTAATAAAACATACCCCCAGTATAATACAAAAAGCTGCAAGCAAACCCCATTCAAAGAAAATAAACATTGCTATCAAAATAGTTATGAGATAAAATAAAAACCTTGACCAACATCTTCTGCAATATTTAGTAAAATATTTTTTATGATTTTTTAAAAATTTAACATAAAATTTAAAATTATGTTTGAGCCAAGTAAACCATAGGAGATCGGCCAATAAACCAATTATTACACCTATCAACAGTGAATAAACAATCTCTAATGAAAAATAATAACTAAGAACTAATAATATCACAGGAATCGAGCAAATACCAAGAACGAGATTCCCTAATGGATGTAAACCTGGAAATTTTTTCTTTTTCATATTAAAAATATGTGTTTAGAAAAATCAACTTTTTGATAAGTATTAAAACTCTTGAGCAAGTTAATTCTTAATAGAATGAAAAGAAAAATTCCTAAAAAAGATAAAATAATAGAGGAAATTAAAAAAGCAGTTTCTGCTAGACTAAAAGTTGAATCTCAAGAAGAGCTATGTAAACTAGTTTTGAGAAGACTTAAGAAAGAAAATAAGTACAGTTTATCTCCTCAAAGAGTTAAGAAACTAGCTCTAACAATTCCAGGAATTGAAGTTAAAGCAAAAACAAAACGTATGCCCAAAATTAAGAAAATTGATAAATGTCCGATATGTAGAAGTATTATTATTCCCTTGAAAGGAAAAAATCTGTTGAATAAAGAAATAGTTATTGGTTATAAGTGTGTGAATTGCGCTTATCAGTGTGATTTAGAAGCTTTCATGCCGATGAAATATATTTTCATAATGAAATAAAAAAAAGAAAAAAGTTTTACTTTGGTTTTACGTATGCATTAAATGTTGCAACTGCCTCTGGTGCATCTCTTTCCAGTCCAGCAATAACTATTTCTTTTATTTGACTTGTCGGCATTTGATCAGATGCTTTAGACTCAACTTCGTTTGCAATTTTTTCTGCAATTTCTCTTGAAGCACCAGCATTGACACAACCATTAATAATTTTTTCCTTTTGGAAAGGTTCTAACCTTCCATCTTTTTTCATAACGTCTGCCAACTTATCACCTAAAGTATCATTGCTTTGAATACTTAAGAATGTTTTGGTAAGTTGTTAAAGTTGGTTACGAAACTTTATTTTTTTAAGTTGATTCTTTCAAATATTTTTGTACAGCATCTTTTGCAGTGCCCGTTTTTTCACAATATTTTACTTCACGGGATGTTAGTGCTTCCATCATATTTGGCCCAAATTTTCCAGCAATAACAATATTGACATTTTTATCAGAAAGCATCTTTGCTACACCAAAGCCAGCACCACCACCGCCAATACTAAATGGATTAGAAACTGTTTCTAGAAGCTTGCTATTTTCATCAAAAATCAAATAATATGGTGCTCTGCCAGCTTGCTGACTTATTTCAGAATTTTCATTTTTTTCAGTTGTAGCGACAGCAATCTTCATTTTCTCACCTTTATAAGTTTTTCAACAATAAGTCCATTAGTCACAGAAAATATAATCATTAATGCTGTAAGAACAAGTGTAAATGGCCATCCAAAATAAAAAATCATCATAGGCATAAGCGGTAATTTGATTGCACGGTTATAAAGAAAAGTAGCAATAAACGAATTTTTCATACCCTTTTCCTTTAAGTCACTAAGAAGTGGGTACCACATGTAAATTGGTCCAGTTGAAAGTATTCCTCCAAAAATTGAAATGAACCAACCTTTAAATCCTGCTTTTCTTCCAAGGTATTTTGTGATTCTTTTAGGATCGAGAAACAAGTTTGACAAAAGGATCAGACCAAAAATCAAAGGTAAAATGGGCAGAATTTTCCAAAAAAGTCCTACAAATGCCAAAATTGTATTTTCGAATATAGTAAAATTTACGAGCCCAACAATTAAGTAAGCAACACACATGATTGTAAGAAAAAACCATTGTGCACCAATTTTGTTTAATATTTTTCTTATCATAGAAAACCCAATACAAAAACGGTTAAGATGGCAACTATTACGCTTGTTATAAAACTGACGATGTTTCTAGTGATTGCAAATTTTTTTCCAAGCATCAGACTTTCGGCAGGTAGTTGAACAATTCCAACTGTAACCCAACTAATGATAAATGCTGTTATAGCAATCATGCTAACACCTTTATTTAGCAATTCACCACCGATGATGTAACTTGTTAACGGGGATCCTGCAGCGATACTACCAAACGTAGATCCAACTAGAGGATCTACAACCTTATTTCCAGTAAAAATTTTAGGATAAACCCCTTTTGGAATTACAGTAATGACCAGTGCGACAAGTAATAAAACTCCTACGATGATTGGAAAAGTTTGTTTGAAACTATTTAGTGTTTTTATTGCTGCCTGCCTTGGAGGATTCATATTATTGCCATTTTCTACCTCTACCCATCCCTGGTCCCATGCCTCTACCAGGTCCAAAACCAGTAGGAGTTGATGTTTCTTTTAACTCCCCTCTCAAATATTTTTGAACAGCGTTTTTTACTGTAACCCCAGCAATACCAGTAACGATTTTTATTTTAGTTGAAATCAGAACATTAAATGCATTAGGTCCAATATTTCCAGTAATCACAACTTCTACTTCTTTATTCGCTATAATTTGTGCTGCTTGAATTCCAGCACCACCCATTGCACTAACACCTGGATTTTTTATTGATTCCGAGCTTTTTATTTCACCCCCTTCTACTTCTGCAATCACGAAGTATGCGGATCTACCAAATCTCGGATCGACCATAGCATCTAGATTACTATCTGTAGCTGATATAGCTATTTTCACTTAATCACCTATTATTTTTATTTCTTTCTTTTTAATTCTTCAATTCTTTTGAGGATTTCTTTTACATCCTCTTTAAGTGTGCTTATTTCTCCTTCAGTTTCTTGTCTTTCTGTTTCCATATATTGAAGTTCTTGTTCCTTTGTTATTTGCGGTTGAATTTGTACCGGAACTATTGGTTGAACTGGATAGGAAGGATAATTCCACATCCAACGTCTCCAACCAAATCCTCTTCCAAAGCCATGGCCTCTTCCAAAGCCAAAGCCTCTACCAAATCCTCTACCCCATCCAAACCTTCCAGGTAAATGATTCATAAATCCTGGTGCTGGGAATCCTGCGCAATAACCTGCAGCTCTTCCAGTCATAGGACCCAGTCCCCAAGGACCTGTTCTATCTCCCCATGGCATATTTATTCACCTCCTATTTTTTAATTTTGTGCTATTGCACGTATTAATTATGTGCATATGCAAATATTTAAATCTTTCGGTTGGTATATATTTAGTATGCCAAGATGGAGATGGGGTTGGAGAAGAGGAGGTCCAGGAAGACCATTTGGTTATCTGTATTTATCGTCCACACCACGAATAAAAGAATTTATGCCAAGCCCTTGTTTAAATCCCCAACCAGTAGAATTAATTTATCCTGAATATGAAGTCTTAAGACTTACAGATTTAGAAGGATTGACGCAAGAGGAAGTGGCAAAAAGAATGAAAACTTCTCGTGGTACAGTATGGAGATTATTGCAGAACGCAAGGAAAAAAGTTACTTTAGTTTTAACAGAATCAAGACCTTTGGTTATTTCTCCAAAGGGTGTAATAGAAAAAGTATAAATTTAAATTGCTACTCGCTTTCTGCAACTCTAGGAGCTAGGATGAATGATAAAGAAACCTTATCTCCAGCTTTAAATTCAAGCTTCATTGGATAATCTTTTCCGAATGCAATAGAAACAGAATCTGCAATCTTAGCTGTTTTAATCATTTTTTTCAGATAGTCTAAAGGATATCTTGATTTTACTTCTTCCTCACTTTTCAAATTTATCAAAGCCTCATTTCCCTTTTCCAATTCTAATTCAGTTCGGCTTATATCTCCTTCTGCCTTCATCACAAATTTAGAAGGAGAAGTTTCAAATAAAATGGCATCAGCAACCAGCTCTGCATCTTCTATTCCAGATTGTAGAACATCAGATCTTACTTCAGACGTGGTTGTGAATTCTAATTGATCTACAGGAGGAATTTCTTCCTGGCT
Source organism: Candidatus Aenigmatarchaeota archaeon (assembly GCA_030616125.1). Lineage (GTDB taxonomy): Archaea > Aenigmatarchaeota > Aenigmatarchaeia > CG10238-14 > SCSR01 > JAUWXZ01. The sequence goes on along the minus strand of JAUWXZ010000023.1, from coordinate 3,057 downwards.
TATATCCAGCAAAGGAACAACAAATTTTCTTTTTGAAGAATTTTCTATAATGAGTTCTAATTTTGCATCTTGTAAATTGAGTGTGATTTTATCTTTTGTTCCAGCTCTTTTCAAAACCGAAAGTAAGTTTATAATATTCAGTCCAATAGCTTGATCTTTATCCAGATCATATTTTTCAAATGCTTTAGCAGATAAATTAAAATTAACTACTGCAACCATAGCACGATCAGCTGCAATTAGAACTATTCCATTTTTTGAGATTTTAAAAATACCTTCATCAATAATTTCAGCGATAGAAGAAAGAGGATCTCTTAATAAACCAATTTCATTTAGACTTGCTTTAAACATTTATCCTCGCCTTATAATATAGTTCTTGAATCTTTTTAAATAAACTCGAATCCAAACCTTCTAGATTTTGAATTAGATCTGATCTTAATTTTCCTTCAACCAAAGAACAAAAAACTCTTACTATTTTGTTTTTTTCGACTTTTCCATCAAAAAACACTTCTGTTTTTCCAGTAGGATCTTCAAGGATAAAAGAATTTTCTTTTGTATCTAAAATTTTACCAACTATAGAAATTTTATTATCTTTTTTTGTTATTCCGGATATTACTTTTGGTTTGTAATATTCGTTAACCATAGGAGCGCCAACTGTATCCACATTTTATACACTTGAAAAACAAAGTAGGAGGTTCATCTGCAGACCTGGTTTGTTGCATCCACCAGTATGCCTCAGTATTTTCACATTCGGGGCAAATAATTTTTGTTTTTGGTAGTTCAGCTATTTCTTCACCCTTACCCATAAAGACAACGCCTTTTTTTGCTTCATGCAAGGCTTCAGAAATTGTTAGTTTTTCACCTTTCATTTTATATTCTCTGTGACATTTTCTACAAACCAAATAAACATTTTTTCTTTTCTTTTTTGCTATTAACAAATTTCCACATTTTGGACAGAATCTCATCATCAAAATACACCAAAAATTTTAGTTGCCATTATCTTAAAATATCCAAGTTTTGGAATTATAAAGATTACCTTTCCACGGATTTGTCCCCTTTTTACTGAAAATTCGTATGAATTTTGGTTAAGGTTATTATCTCCTTTTGTTTGATAAGTCCCGTCCAGATTTATTTTTATAATTCTGTGGATGATTGGAGCTGTTTGTCCAGCATCGTAAACTATTATATCTCCCATTTTGTAGTCATTTGAATTTCTGACAATTGGTATATCTCCCATAGAAAAACCATCGGAAAAGGGCCATGAATCTATATAAGTTCTGTTATAACCAAAATTTTTTTCTAACCAACTATAATGTGTGATTTCAGCTTGATCGTGCTCCATAGAAGAACTAACAACAGCTACCACTGGTGAACTTGTCGAAAAAATAATTCCCAGGAACAAATGTACTAAAAATGCAAGGAATATTCCACCGTAGATATAGGGTAAAACATCTTGTTTTTTGAAGTAGTAGAAAATTGGTATACTAATTACGACTATTGAATAAAGAGCCACACTTCTTGTTTTTATAAGAAAGTACAAAATTAATATTGCGATTAAAATAAAACTAACAATCCCAGCCCAACTGTTTAAAAATTCATTCAATTTTGTTCTAATTTTCAAGCTCTTCCACCACTTTCTCCCTTTACAACTCCGGTAGCAATTAAATGGGCAACTCTTAAAGCCTCTGGGATATAGCTATGAGTCGAACTCAATCTTATTATTTCTTCTGTTTCATCATCTTCTAAACCAATGGATTGATAATGTACTTTTTTATTATTTTTTATTTTACATTCCTTAATTTTCCCTGCTTTTAAAATTATTTTCCATCTTTTTTTAAAATCTTTAAAATTTTTCAGAGCATTATTTACATCTTCCAAATTTGGATGTTTTCTATTTATTATAATTACTGGCAATTTTGTTTTTTCATGAATTTTTTTAGCATCTAAAATATTAAAACCTCCAAATGTGATACCATCAAACATTACCACTTTTAACTGTTGTTTATGTCTGCTGGCATTAATAAGCTTTATTATTTTTTCTGTGGAGTCTAAACCGTCAACCTTTACATCTGTTCTTAAAATTCCATCCAGAAATTTTCCACCACGAAAAACAACTCCAATCACTGGTACAGCTTTATCCCTTTTTCTCAAAAGGACCGTCATCAAAACCAAGAATTCTAATCTCAGATTTTAACATTTTATTCAAGAAAAGAAATTGTGGTTAATAGTATTTAAATTAGTTTTTTTGGGTGATTTTTTGAAATATTTAAAAGTATATACTCATAAGTTGATTTTATGCCGAAGAAAATGTTTCCAGAAGCCATGCAAAGACTTTTTTACAGAGTTTATGTTTGCAAAGTTTGTAAATCTAAAATTAGAGCAGATCCAGCTAAAGTAAGAAAGGGGAAGATTAAGTGTAGAAAGTGTGGTTCCCATGATCTTCGTCCAAAACGCAGATTAATATAAGCTTTATTTAAGTTTTTTTTCTTAAGTTAAATTAAAGAGTGATTTCATGCCTATCGAGTATATTACTACTCGCATTTTGAAAAATTCTCTAGGTCAAGAAAAGGGAAGAATTAGAGTTTTAAAGTTAAAGGAAGAACCTGAAGCTCAGGTAGATTATACCTGCCCCGAATGTTTACATACAGAAAGCAAAAAACTAATATGGAAAAAACCCTTTAGTCTCAGATGTTCTAAATGTAATTATTTGATCAGGGTCACCAACTTAAGAACAGAAATAAAAAAGAAGAGAAAACAAAGATAAATTTATAAAATATAATTAGTGTTAAACGCAGGCGTGGCCGAATCCGGTTAGGCAGTCGGCTAGATAAATATCCCGAATGCAGACCGACGTATAGGAGTTCAAATCTCCTCGCCTGCTTCTTCTCTATAGTTAACTTTAAGTTTTTGTTTTACCATTGTTTTTTTCTATTGTTTTATGGTTTCAGAAGCAATGCAAGCAGATCACATGTTAAGAGAATATGAAAAAGAAGAGTGTATTCTAGATGAACTAGCAGAAAGGAAAATACTAGCTTGGGAAGACATTTCTAAAAGTACAGG
>JAUWXZ010000071.1 GCA_030616125.1 Candidatus Aenigmatarchaeota archaeon | reverse complement strand
TCAGTTTTTAATTTTTCTATATCCGCTACCTCTTTAGTTTTCTCCAATTTTTTTGGTCTGAAAAAATTTTTTATAATTTCCCATAAACTTGGAGCTGAAAATTCTTCTCCTATCAGAGATGCTGCAAGTTTTTCAAGTTTTAAAGAAATTCTAGAGTTTTTATCGTAAAGAGCTATTGGCATTCCCCTTAAAATACTTTCTGGAATTTTTGAGTCTTCTGGTATTACAGAAATTACCGGAACGTTGCATATAGATTTAATTTCATCAACTGTAACATCATAATTTTTTCCCTTAACTCTGTTTAAAATTATTCCAGTAATTTTTTTTTTCCAATTTTTCTAAAATAATTATTGTTCTTAATGCATCTGTAACTGATGGTATGTCAGGGGTTGTCACAATCAAAGCTTCGTCTATGGCATTACATACAGAGATTACTTCACGCCCCAGTCCAGGGGTGCAATCAAAAATTACTATGTCACAACTGTTTGCTAAATTTTTAACAAGTTCAGCATTTTTTTTTAAGTCCATTTTACTATTTAATGCTAAAGGAGCTGGAATAATTTTTACTCCACTTGGATGAACATGGAATGAATGATTTGTCGGTACAACGCCTTCAGAAACTTCTTCTATCGTAAACGCCGTTTTATCATATAGACCAAAATGTAGCCTTAAGTGGGATGCAGTAACGTTACAATCGATTAATACTACTTTTTTCTTAAATATGTAAGACAAAGCTGCCCCTAAATTCGCAACTATGGTAGTTTTTCCTACTCCACCCTTCCCCGATAATACACCAATTACCTTTGTCATATAAAATTTATTGAATTTCTTAAATTATAACTGTAGAATTACTCTATTGTTTTCAAAATTTTTTTAAATCTTTCCTTTCTTTCCTTTTTGAACTTTCTTGCCTCAACTTTCTTCTTAACTTTTATTATGCTCACTATTGCAATAAATGAGAAAATGATAAGAGAAGTTTCAATCTTTTTAGAAACTACAAACTGACTTATCCTTTGGAAGAGAGCAATTTCAACTTCAGCAATTGGCACTATTGGTAAAGAAAAAATCTTTAAAACAGAATTTTCCTTTTTATAAACTTCATTAGAAGCTGCATCGAATGTTACAGGGTATTCTTTTGCGCTCGCATCCTCTGGAATAGAAAGTGTAACTATAAAAACTACCATTTCATTTGGTTCAACATCTTTAATTAAACTTGGTTTGATTTCATACCATTCAGAAGGAATTTTTTCTATTATTAATATTAGATTTGTTATATTACTGTCTGCAGAATTTTTCACCAAGATGTCAAAAGTTTTTGATTCCCCTCGCTCAACCTCGATAGTTTCTGGGGATATTAGAGTCAATTCAAAAAAAGTTTTGTTTACGAAGAATTGATTCATAGAAGAAATCCAACTCCGATTGAATAAAATTAAATTCGAAGAAACTGTATAAAGTCCATCTTCCTTGCAAGCTGGCATCGAAATTATTTTTTCCAACCTTGATTTTGGTTCAAGAAAAATAACGAAATCATAGAAAAGAGTTTGATTCACACATAAAACTTCAACTCTTATTTTTACGTCAGTTCCTTTATTTCCATTGTTTACCATTCTTAAAATAACTGGAAGCTCATCTCCAGGTTTTATAGTCCTTGTGGGAATATCTAAGAATAAGTCAAAAGGACCAAGCAAACTTATTACATTAAACCTTAAAATTTCACTATCGTAAAGCTCAGTTTCATATTTGTCATAAAGCTTTGCTAGTATTTCATGCTCAGCAATATCATCAGGAACATAGGGGAAAGAAAATGAAACTGTTTTTCCGGGTTGCAGATCGAATTCAAAAAAGGTTTGATGCTTGATTATTCCATCCTTTGTGATAAAAATTTTAAGTTTTAGATTTTCAGTAGTTATTCCGTTGTTTTGGATTCCAACACTTATGCTCATGTTTTCAAGAACAACAGGTTCAGAGGGCGAATAATCCAAGCTATGAATTTCTATTTTTTCTGAAAGAGCAAAAGGAATAAAAAGCAGAAATGAAAAAATTAAAATGAGTAAAAAACAATATTTCATAATTTAAAATTCTTTTTTCCAAATTAATTCTTGACTATTTGACAATTTCCTTTTTAATCCTTCTCATCTTTTCTATAGCAGAGATTTTTGGTTTTTGTCTGCGTTTATAAATGAAATACAACAAAACCACAACCCCAAGAATTATTAGAGAAAACAGTATGAGTTTTGTGGGCAAAACAAATTTTTGAACTATGACTGGATATTCTGCGATTGTTTCTGAACCATCCCAACTTAAATATATTCTGAGAATATAAGTTCCTGGTACAGTTTTTTCGGGAACAGAGAATTCAAAGCTTAATTCTTTTTTTTGTTCAGCTTGGATTGTGTCTTCTATGGATTCCTCACTAATTTCCCATCCTTCTGGCAACTCTATAGTAGCTTTAAAACTGTAAGCTATAGATTCGGGATTTTCTACTGTGAATGTAGCTTTAGAAGTTGTTCCGGGATAAGAAATAGGAATTTTAATGTCAATAATCCTAAATACCCTTGGTAATTTTGTTGTGATCAGGTTAACTTGCTCCAAAGGCCAGTAAATGTATGCTGTGAATTCTCCAAGAATTTTCGGGACTGAATAGGAAATTTTTCTTTCTTCATTAACTTTCAGATTAAGTAAATCCCATTGAACTAGCGGATCCTTACTTATGATTTCGGTAGGCTTTGTTTTAAAATTTATTATGTCCGAAGTGTTGGCCAATTCTTTTGGTATTTTTTCTATGATCTCGACTAAAGGAAAAACTTTGTTAGCATTGTTTACGATTATGTCAACACTTGTTTTTTCTGCCTCCACATCCAAATCCACAACTCTTAGAAATATTGG
>JAUWXZ010000015.1 GCA_030616125.1 Candidatus Aenigmatarchaeota archaeon | reverse complement strand
GGTTTCGATTAAAGCAGAGTTTAATTATACTTATAAATTTGGTGGATCCAAAACAATTACAATTCAGCCCCTTCCGGAATAACTTTAAATTAGTTTTAACTCAAATTATATAATAGATAGGAATGAATAAAATAGTCTTATTTTTACTGGTAATTGGTGTTGTATTCATTGCTGGTTGTATAGGTCAACCCGAAGAAGGGATAAAAGGTGTGACAATAGGAGTTATAATCAAGAGTTTTGCTCCTGACATTTCAGAAATTTTTTCTGGAGATCCTGTAACTTTTTCTTTAAGTGTGGAGAATGTTGGAGAAGAAGATGCCACAAATGTAGAGGCAGCACTTTTTGGTTTAGGTACTGACTGGGATTGGGATAAAACTGCACAATCAATAGGAGATCTTTCAAAGAGTCAACCTCAGTACAAAATTCCTGGTGGTACAGGAGATGTTCAGTGGGATGCTACATCTCCGGAAGATTTAAAAGTTGATAATACTTATACTGCTGGGGTGAGGGTTACCTATGGATACAAAACAACTGCTTATGGTACTATAAAAGTCTATAACAGTGATTACCTAAGAACTAAACCTGAAGAAGCAGAGAACATTATGAAAAGCTCTGGAATAGCTACTTTCAGTACAACAAAAGCACCTATCACTATTTCACTGGCTGGAGTAGCAAGGCCTCTGATCTATAGGGAATTGGGGCAGAAGTCTACCATTACGATTCAAATTGGTGATATAGGTCCAGGAGATCCATATACTGATAAGCTAGGTGACATGCTGATAACAGTTAATGATATAACAGTCAACCAAGAATCATGTGAAAATCAAAACTTTCCTATGACTGGAGTTAAAATTCCAAGAACTGGTCAGAAATCAATTTCCTGTAAGTTTTCTTTACCAGAAGTTTCAGAATTTACCACTATTCCGATAGAAGTTAAATTAAGCTATAATTACTTTTTAGATGGTTCAACCACGGTAAAAGTTTTGAAAGAAATAGTTTAAGTAAGATTTCGCATTCTTTTTGATTTTAGGTAATATTTCATCTGTTAATGGGCCCAGTGGGATTTGAACCCACGACCAACTGGTAGCTCCTAGTTTTAAGAGCTTCAACTTAATTTCAGCTGCTCTACCATACTGAGCTATGGGCCCATGGGTCTGCGCGGAATTGAACCGCGTTCTTTACCGTTCTTAAGTCTTTGTGAGGGTTACGCTTTAATTAACGTCCTACCATTAGACTACAGACCCTCGAACTCTATTAAACTTTTCTGTGTTTTTATTTGTTGCCTTTTAAATTTATTTAAGTTTTCTTCTGAAAATATTGCTTTGCCGTAAACTCCATCATAACCAGGAACATATTTTATTTTTTCCTCTCTAACTTTTATTATTGCTCCAGAAATTTTTTCACTTGTAACTTTTAACAATTCTTCTTTTGGCACATTTAATAAAACATTTAATTCATTTCCAAATTTTTCTATTAGTTTGTCATTTTCTATCAAAACTTTTTTTGAGTAAAGCCGATCAGTATGAGTAGCAAATGAAATAATTTCATACAAAGGAAGTAAATTTTTAAAAGGAATTGCATCTTTTAGTACAAACCCATCTGGTCTATCTGCTAACTCTTCAACCCTTTGTAGTACCCCTACGGTAAGCTTTTTTCCACACTTTGGACAAATATCATTTAATTTTACTGCTTGTTTTGGTTCCAGATTAACATTGCAATTTCTATGCCCTGTAAAATGGTATTTTCCATAAGGAGGATCAACTTCGATTGTAAACAAAAACCTTTTTTTATCTTTATTTTTTATTACATCCATAATTTTCCAGTAAGTTAATTTTTTCAAATCAAAAACATTTGCTTCTCTTCCCAATCTCCAAGACCAGGGCGAATGGGAATCTGAATTGCTAACTAGAGTAAATTTATCTAAAGACGATATCCTCCAATTCATTGCTGGATCCGAGGATAAACCAGTTTCTAAAGAAAAAATATGTTTTGTTTGGTCTTGATAACACTCTTCGATAGAATTAAAGCCCGAAAATCCTCCCAATGCTCCAAACCAACTCGTCCATAGATGCGCAGGAGTGATTATTATCTCCTTGCTAATTTCCACTAATATTTCAACTAATTCTGGCGATGTCAGTCCTTGAAAAATAGGTCTACCATCTGCCCTTAAATTTCCATGTCTAGAAAGTTTTTCCATGACTTGTTCAACTATCTCAAAACTTGGGAAATGTAAAAGATGGTGAACTTTTCGTGTTTTATTATTTTGTTGGTATATTGTGCTTACCTCTCCTGTTAACATCCAAAATAGATTTTTGTGTTCAAACAAACCGGTACTTTCTATTGGCTGTAATTTTTGTTTTATTTCACTAAACCAGGTAGGGTGCAAAATATCTCCTGTCCCTAGGATATCCAAGCCTTTTAATTTGGCGCCTCTTGTCAATTGTTCTATGTTCATTTGTTTACTGGTAGCACGACTAAGATAACTATGAATATGAAAATCGGCGATTATCATTTTATATCCAGCTTTTAAGTTTCCAATGACCATGTGATTTTATTAAAGTCCAATCAGTTAGAAAATCTAAAACCAGATGAGCGAGCATCGCTAAGAAAAAAGTCCCCATTAAAATATTAATCATACTAAACATTGCTACACAAACAATCACTATTAAAATTGTCAAAATGTTGTGAAATACTAAAGATGATTTTCTATACCTGTCGCTACTCAGACAATATCTCAAAAACTCACCAAAACTTTCATATTTTCTCCACAAAACTATATGATCTATGTCTGGAAAAAAGGAACCAATTAAGATTACAATAAAAAATTTTAATATGTTTATTTCTGGAGTGATACGAATAAACACAAGTAAAATTAGAAGAGGCAAAATCACATGACAAATATTATGAAAAATCACACCCTTCTTTACCATATTTATCTAAACCAAACTAAAACGATTGAAATCACAAACAAAACCAACCAAAACCAAGATTTCCATTTGAAAACTTTACTTCCATCCAAAGGAGGAACTGGTAATAAATTGAAAAAAGCGAGCAAAGCATTAATCCAAGACATAAAACCAAAAATCCACCCCGGAAAAAGACCGAAAAGTACTGCAAAAAATAGATTGACACAAGGTCCAGCTACTGCGATTAAGCCCATGTCTCTCGAAACAGTTTTAGCATCAAATTTCCATCTACCAAAAGTATAGGGCATGATAATAACTGCGCCTGGGGCAATGACAATTAATGGTACTCCTATTATTTTCATACCTGCTACTAGAAGTAATGAAGCCATTAATCCAAATGGCCACATTTTATAGAATGCCACATATCCAAACTTTTTTGCCACAAATCTATGGGCTAGCTCATGAAATACAAATGAAAAAATAACAATAGCAATAAAAATTGGAAATAAACTCAAGCCCACAACTATAGAAAAGATAAAAGCTATTACCAAGACCGAAACAGTTAAATCCATTATTTCTTTTTTTTGATGTGGTTGCATGTATTAAAGTTATGTTAAAAAGTATTTTAATGCTTCCTGTAAATTAGAGACTTCTTTTACCACAATCCCAGCTGTTTCACTAACATTGATAGTTTCCTGTTCATATTCTACCGAACAATAAGTTATTGGGCCAATTTTTTCACATTTTTTTACGGGGTTATAACTGACTTGAACACTTTGACCGTGGGGAACTAAAAATAAACTGGCGTTAATGTCCTTTGCCGCCTTTGCTTTGGTAACTATAGCTCCAACTTGTCCAACACTACTATCAGAATTTATCGTTCCTGTGATCATTGTGTTCGGATTAATTGTTTTATTTTCCAATACAGCTACAGTTGCTATGGTAATTGCAGCTCCTGCTGATGGGCCTTCTATCAGCGAAGCATTTGTTTCTATTGTGTAAATTAAATCTATATCAGACAAGTCCATTCTGGTAAAATCTCCGGCAACCTTCCTCGCAACCCTTATCGAATACTGAGTATCGACCCAAAAAAACAATTGATTTATATTTACCAAGACTCTTCCTTCTCCAGGAATAGAATCTACCTTTAAAAGTGTTACTACACCATTACCTTCATTATCAACAGCTGGAATTTTTATTTCTGCTGTTTGTTTAGTAATGTTCAGGATAAGAATTTCTTTAGAAGTGCTAATAAAAGTAATGGGTAAAACTCTACTTTCAGTAAAAATTGAAGAAAAAATCCCATAAACCAGTACAACAAAGATTATTACTGCTAATATTACAAACAGCTCTCTTTCCATAAATACCCTAATGTTCTTTAGAAAATAAAAATTGCAGGAGGCATGCCATCAGTGGATACAGACACATAAACTATTTTACCCGAGTTTCTTTCTCCATCCCGTTAACTTACGAGCACTAATATACCCAACTTACCCTTGCTGTATTCCTACCCTGGGGGATTTGCTGAATAATAAGCCCCGTAAGGCGAGACTTCTCAGTTGGAAACCCGGAATAGTTTATAAATCCGTATCGCCATCAGGCTTCAGTTGCACCATAAGCCGGATTTGTGCTTACAGGAAACCGGCAGCTCCCCAACCTATCCTCCTGCATTAATCAAGGTGTATCTTTTGGCTTATATTTTTAACTATTATTTTACTTGATTGGTTAAAAAATTCTCAATGGATTCTCTTGAATTAAAAACTTGTCAAACTATTTTTTAGCTTAAACACACTATTTTATAAATATGCAAGAAATTATCAAAAAGAAATCCCTTAAAATAGAACCAAACCTCAAGAACTATGATGAAATGTATAAAAAATTTAAATGGGGGGAAGTTAAAGACGAGATTGAATGGTTTGATACAAAACTAAACGCTGCTTACAATGCTGTTGATAGACATGTCAAAAAACATGGAAACAAGATTGCACTCTATTGGGAAGGAGAAAACAAAACAGAAAAATACACATTCTCAAAACTTTCAGAACTTTCCAACAAGTTTGCAAATGTCTTAACAAGATTAGGAATTAAAAAAGGAGACAGAGTTTTTATTTTTCTTCCAAGAATTCCTGCTTTATATATAAGTTTTCTGGGGATTTTGAAAACTGGAGCAATAGCAGGTACAATGTTTGCAGCCTTTGGACCTCAAGGAATAAAAGATAGGCTACAAGACTCAGGAGCAAAAGTTCTTATAACAGATTCAGAATTGAAAAAGAGAGTTTATGAAATTAGGAATGAACTTCCAAAATTAAAACATCTGATAATAGTTGGTGAAACAGAAAAAGAAGAAATTAGCTATGAAGAAGAAATGAAAAAAGCTTCTCCTGAATTTGAAATTGAAAAAACTTCTCCCAAAGATTATGCGTTTATGCTTTATACTTCTGGTACTACAGGAAAACCTAAAGGTGTGGTTCATGTGCATCAATCAATAATCCAAGAACATATAACTGCAAAATGGGTTTTGGATTTACATGAAGATGATATATATTGGTGCACTGCAGATCCTGGATGGGTTACTGGAGTAGCTTATGGTATCTTAGGTCCTTGGTCAAACACCATCACCAGTGTAGTTTTTGAAGGTAGATTCGATGCAGAAAAATGGTATTCGATTCTAGAAAAATATAAAATCTCAGTTTGGTATACAGCTCCTACAGCAATTCGGATGCTCATGGCTGCTGGTGATGAATTACCTAAAAAATATGATTTAAGCAATTTAAGGCACATTTGCAGTGTGGGAGAACCTTTAAATCCAGAAGCAATTCGCTGGGGTATGAAAGTTTTTAATTTACCAATTCACGACAATTGGTGGCAAACTGAGACTGGAGGAATTTTAATCGCGAATTATCCTTCGATACCAATAAAACTAGGATCGATGGGTAAGCCCTTACCAGGAATAAAGGCAGTGATAGTCAATAATCAGGGGAATGAATTACCCGAAGGAAAGGAAGGGAACTTAGCCATCAAGTCTCCATGGCCTTCGATGATGTGTGAGATCTGGAAAAACCCAAAAAAATATAACTCATATTTTAAGAAAAATTGGTATATCACTGGTGATTTAGCTTTTAAGGACAAAGATGACTATTTTTGGTTTGTTGGAAGGGCCGATGATATAATTAAAACTGCTGGGGAGCGGATAGGACCATTTGAAGTTGAGAGTGCGTTAGTTGACCATCCCGCTATTGTAGAAGCAGGGGTTATAGGAAAACCAGATCCGATGAGAGGTGAAATTGTTAAAGCATTTGTTGTTCTTAAAAAAGATTACAAGCCATCAAAGGAATTGGAAGAGGAAATTAAAGAATTTGTTAAAAAAAGACTTGCAGGGCATGCCTATCCCAGAGAAATTTCTTTTGTTGAATCTCTACCAAAAACTCGATCAGGTAAAGTTGTTAGGCGTTTGTTAAAAAAATTGATTTTAGGCGAAGAGCTTGGTGATATTTCAACTCTAGCTAATCCAGAATGTATTGAAAAAATCAAACAAGTTCTACAAAAGCAATAATTTTTTAGATTACGTTAGCTTTATATACCTGTTTATACTCTAAAAATGATTATAGGGTGAAGATAGATGCCAGAAGACCCAAAAGAATTAGACTTTGAAGATGATTCAACTGAAGAACTTGAAGATGAAGAAGAATTCTAGTAACATTATATTTTTTTATCTTTTTTTTTAATAATTCTTAGTTATTATTATGCTCAGTTTAGAAGAAGCAAAGAAATTAGTTAAATTGGCAAGAAAAACCCTGGAAAAATTTTTTGAAAATAAGAAATTTGAGCTAGAAAAAACTGAAGAAAAAAATTTACAAGAAAAAAAAGGAGTTTTTGTTACCATAGAAAAATTTCCTGACAAGTCGTTACGTGGTTGTATAGGTTTTCCATCCCCAACTTTACCTTTGACTGAGGCTGTGCAAAGAGCCGCTTTTTCTGCTGCATTTGAAGATTCAAGGTTTTTGCCATTAGAAAAAGAAGAATTAGAAAAAATAATTTTTGAGATTTCTGTTTTAACAAAACCTAAATTAATTAAAATTAAAAATCCAAAGGAATACTTCAAAAAAATTGAAATTGGTAAAGATGGTTTAATTTTACAGAATGGGCCATTTTCTGCTTTATTGCTGCCACAAGTTCCCTTACAATTTAATTGGGATGTAGAAAAATTCCTAGAAAATCTTTGCTATAAGGCTGGTTTAACTCCCGATTATAGTTATAACAAGAATACAAAAATTTGGAAATTTCAAGTCCAGATATTTTCAGAAAAAAAACCGAAAGGAGAGATAATAAGAAGTTTGATTACTAGGTAAAAATTATGCCCTATGGATTTAATTTTGATCTGTCAAAATTACCTCAAAGATTTTTTCAGGACACTTTAAAACAAGCTGCTAACATTATTGATAGAACAGATGGATCTAAAAAAATCGAAGGAGCAGTGGCAGATTTGATGAAAAAATTTAGGGTTAACGAGCTAACAGGTTTAAATACAGGTGACACATTAACAATTCTTAGACATTTAGTAGACATAAATGTCAAAAATCTTCTTGATAAGGACAGGTTTTTTGAAACAAAAATAAATGAAAGAGTTGTTTTTTTACCTCATTGCTCAAGGAAATATATGGATAGGAGATGCAATGCATATTTCGACAAAAAAATACCATCATATGTTTGTAATGCTTGCTCTGATGATTGTTTAATTAATCAAGCAACAAAGCTTGCAAGAAAATATGGGTATGATGTACACATTTTATCTGGTGGTAGCTGCATCCCCCACATATTAGAAAAAAAGCGTAAGTATAAAGCTGTTTTTGGGGTTGCATGTACTTTTGAACTTGATTTTGGGGCGAAATATTTAAAAGATAAAAATATTCCAGGCCAAGGACTTCCTCTTATTAACAATGGTTGTGCTGGTACAGAGTTTAACTTAGAAAGTTATGAAAAAATTTTGTCAAGAGATTCTTAATCATATCTTTTATACTTGACAATTTTTAAATCAGTAACAAACTTCCTTTTTGAAAAACGGGGCAGGGAGTTTTATTTTTATTTTTGAACTGCAAAAACTTTGTTATCACTTAAAAAGAGTTATGCTTTTAAAGCCAACAGAAGTCTTTATATTCATTTGTATTATAAAGAGAATTAAAGGTGACATAAAAAATGGCAATAGGACTTGTTGGTTTAGGAGTAGCAATTCTCCTTGGACTAGCATTAGCAGAGTATGCCAAATGGAGATCAAAAGCAGCAAGAGGCTGGAATTGGCTAGCAGTAGCAGCAGTCTGGTTCATATTTGCAGGAGCCCTCCCCTTAGTTCCTATATTGGCTGAGGCTCTTACATGGGGAACATATGGCGTAGCAGAAATATTTTCAGTAATCGGATGGATATTCGCGTTAGTAGGAACTCTGTTTGTGGCATACGAAATGTTAGTAGAGAAATAGACTAGATTTTTTAACTTTTTCTCTTTTTTTTCTTTTCATAGAATAACTTCTCGTGAATTTTTACTGAAAAATACTGTTTTTTTTAGAAATTTGTGCAGGGAGTGGGATTTGAACCCACGAAGGCACTAAGCCAACAGGTCTTGAGCTAAGACATCATTGAATCAGTACTCAATGTTTCTGTCCCCTTTGACCAAACTTGGGTACCCCTGCGCTTAATAAATAATTCTTGTATTTTAAAAACTTTATCTTAACAAATGAACATTACATTTTCCTATTAACTCACACTTTGGAGTTCAGATTTAATTTGTTCTATCTGAGACTTCAAATCAGTTATGGTCGATCCTAAACTTTCAGTTGCGAGTAATTCTGAAGGAACTTCTTCTTGATAGCCTGAAGGCCTTAAAAATTCTGAATCTAGAGCAATTGTTTTTTTACCAACTTTTTCTACTGCATTTTCTATAGCCTTTAGGCTTTCAGCCTTTAGTTTTTCCAGTTCATTTAAAGTAGTAAAGGCGTTGTTTATTGCTTCAAGAGCTGTTTTTAGCTCTGTTAATGAATCTAAAATTTTTCTGTATTTATCCAGTTTTACAAATAAAGGTGCGAATGTAGGTTTTTCAAGTTCTGGAATTTTTTCTTCAATTTTAGGTGCTTTTACAGGTTCGATTGCTTGCTTAATTTCTTCTATATCTTTAATTTCTTTTTCAATTTGTTCTTTTTTTCTTCCAAAAAGAGGCATTAACCCACTAAATATAGTTTTGTTTATTTAATATAAGGTTTTAACTCACGCTTGATGTTTTTATCTAAAAACAATATGCGGTGAGCGGGATTTGAACCCGCGTCTCTGCCGCTCTGCCTAAAGCTGGCAGGGCAACGTTTCTTAGGCTTTCGCCTCTTAACCAAGCTGGACTATCACCGCTTATCCCAAAATTCCTCCAAGTCCTTCTTGTGCTCTATTTTCCTCTTCTTTAATTTTATTTATGATTTCTTTCTTATCTTTAATTTCTTTAGCCAAATCTTTAGTTATTTCCAAAGCCTTTTTACATTGATCTTCTGTTCCTGAAATGTAACAAAAATAACCTTCTTTATCAAAGGCTTTACTATCTTTAAAAATTAAGCTTGCCCTTGAGACCAAATCATCTTTAAACAATATCTCTCTTACTTTTGAATAATTTTCCGTTTCTATTTGGAGCAGTATTTCCATTTTCATCACTGAGCCCCAAGCGAGACTTGAACTCGCGACTTCCTGCTTACGAGGATCACCAATAATTTCAGGTGCTCTTCCAACTGAGCTATCGGGGCATTTCTATAATAGTTTCCCTGACCAATATATTATTAAACTTTTGGCGATTAAATGTATGAAGCAATTCTTTGGCATAAAGAAAGAAATGGAGTAAGGTGTGACCTATGCGCAAGGCGCTGCTTTGTAGCCAAAGGAAAAAAAGGATTTTGTCTAGTAAGGGTAAACAAAGACAACAAACTTTATGCTTTAAATTATGGTAAACTCGTGACGGTTAACGTTGATCCAATTGAGAAAAAACCCTTATTCCATTTTTATCCTGGTTCTCAAGCTTTGTCCATTGCTGCTGCTGGTTGTAATTTTAGATGTAATTTTTGCTGCAATGCAGATATGAGTCAAGCCTTGGTTTTTGAAAAAACAGGAGTTATGCCAGGAAAAGAATACACTCCAGAAAAAATAGTAGAATTAGCACAAGAAAAAAATTGCAGAACCATAAGTTACACTTATACTGAGCCGACAATATTCTTTGAGTTTGCTTTTCGCACTGCCAAGATGGCCCATCGCAGCAATATTGAAAATACTTTTGTTACAAATGGATATCTAACTCGTGATGCAGTTAAAAAAATTGCAAAACATTTAGATGCGGCTACTGTAGATTTTAAAGCTTCTGGTGATCCAGAGTTTTATAAAAATTTCATGTCTGTTCCAAACGTCGATCCTATATTTACCTGTTTAAAGCAAATGAAGAAACAAAGGATCTTCATTGAAATAACAGACTTGATAGTTCCACAGGTTGGTGATTCGGTTGAAAGATGCAGAAAACTGGCTTCTTGGGTTGTTTCTGAACTTGGGTCAGATATACCCTTTCACATACTTCGATTTTACCCTGCTCACAAGTTTTTAGAATTACCCCCCACTCCTGTGGATACTTTGGAGAAATGTATTGAAGCAGCAAGGGAAACGGGTTTAAGGCATGTCTATATAGGTAATGTGGCCGGGCATGAAGCTGAAAACACATATTGTTATAATTGTAGGGAATTGCTCATAGAAAGAAAGGGGTTTGGAGTTAAAAAAATTGATTTGGTAGGAAACAGATGTCCAAATTGCGGGGCAAAAATTAATGTTGTAATTGACTAAAAAGATAAATACTTGAGAGAAAGTATTATTGTGAAACTATTTGCAACTGTTTCATTCTTGTTTGCACTAATTTTGTTCACTGGTACAGCTATTGCTCAAATATTTAATTATGGTATTGATGTTATCTTAGACAATACTGGAAGAAGTTTTGTAGAATTATCACTTATGTTTACCGAACCTGTAAATGATTTTAAATTTATTGTATTTGCAAAAATAGAAAATTTCAACATTACTAGCACAGCTGGTCCTGCTTTTTGCAATTTAACAGTAGGCGAGATAAGTTCTGTTGATTGT
>JAUWXZ010000072.1 GCA_030616125.1 Candidatus Aenigmatarchaeota archaeon | reverse complement strand
TAGGTGTCTATGGTAAAGAAAACGAATATCTTCGATTTAAAAGATATAAAAAACATTACATCAAAGAAACATTAGAAAAACTAAGAAAATTAGAAATACCATTTATACTCACAACTGTTCTAATGTCGGTAAATAAGAATCGTATAGATGAATTATATTCTTTTGCAAAAAATGAGGGTGCAGAAGGTTTTCTAATTCAAAAATTACTTCCAATAGGAAGGGCTCGTAAACATAACTGGTTATCTTTATCACCGATAGAAGAATCCTACATAGTAAGACAATTGAAAAAGAAATATGATAGAGATGAGTTTGTAACTATATGTCATCTTCAACGATGTGGTGGTGGAGATGAATTTATTGAAATAAATTATAAAGGAAATGTTTCACCTTGCGCTTTTATACCACAAAAAGAAAACATATTTGAAAAACCATTAGAAGAAATAGTTTACCACTCAGATGAATTTAAAGAATTTGCTAAATTGAAAAAAGGAAAGAAGTTTTGTCCAATTTTTATCGATGATTAGATGAAAATAGTAACATCGAAAAATTTCCCAGAAAATAAATTTAAAGAAACTTTAAAAACAGCATTGGAGAAATTGAAACTTTCACGAAATGTTAAGAAGATTTGTCTAAAAATAGATGATTCTCTAGGCGAGGACGCTAATGTTGATTATGGAAAAATTAAAGAAGGAAAACTTATCCTGAGTTTTGGACCAAGAGTAAATATAAATAAAAAATTGATCTATCACGAATTAGCTCATGTTTATGATGCAATATTTAACAAGATTATATTTGATAAAAAAATCTTCAGAGAACGAAAAGTGATACAAGAGCTTATGGGTCTAATTTTAAATTTATCTGTCGATGGAAGGCTTGAGAAGATGAAACTACCACATTTCTCTAAGTCTGAACGGTTAAAAGATATTGTGAAGCTTTTCAAGAAAAGAAAACTTTCATTGAACGCCAGAGAGTTTATCGATCAAACATGGGGAAAGAAGTATATTAACTCTGAAGAAGTCAAGCATGAAACATTGAAATTTTATAAAAAGCTAAAAAAGAAAGAAGAAGATTAAATAATTTTCCCAGTTCTTTCATATTTTCCTTCAGTTTGTTGTATGTAACCCTTCTTTTCGAGGATTTCTACAGCTTCTTTTAGCTTTTCTTCTGGTGCATTTACCCTTGATGAAATTCCTTGAAATGTTGAAGGTTTATCTAACTGAAGAACTACATCTGCCAGTTCATATGCACTGGGACAGAAAAGTTTCCTTGTAACACACATTTGATGTTCGAATTGCTTTGCTAACCGATCTCTCAACTCTTCTCTTTTCATAGGAGCATATATCTTAATCATATTCAAAGTATTTGTCAATAAACTATAAATTCTTATACCATCTTATGAGAAAATTGCTAAGTAGAAAGCTACTTAAATCTTTCTCTTCAGTTTTTAATCATGAAAGAATTGGATTCGTTGCAAGAGCAACTTTATTTTCAAGCATTGCAGCTAGAAAAAGAAATATCAGCAGATTTGCTTAGAAGAGAGTTCATGGAAGCATGGAGAAAAAGAGAAAAGTATCTTGATCCAGAAGACAAAGCAGATGTTTGGGTTGATGGTACAAAGCTAGTAATTATTGGTAGAGGAGGATTTTCAAAGCTTGCTCAAGTCTACTTAGAAGAAAAAGGCTTTGATGGTTTTTCAAAACAATTTTATGAGCCTGTGATTAGAGAAACAATAGAAAACATAGCTAAAGGATTCAATCCAAGTTTTTTCCTCACTACTGAAAAAGCAGAAGATATTTTTAGAGAAAACGAAATTCTTGCCGTAAAAGTTGAAGAGGATAATTTGACAGATGGAAGAAAGCAAAGCCGGACTAGAAGAATTTTCGGACTCGGAGAAAAAGGAACTGCAAACTTAAAGAAAATAGCTGCAATAGGAACTGCTTTAGCTTTAGCAGGAGCGGCTTATTATTTTTCAGTTCACAAACCTCAAGAAGAAACAAAAGAAAGAATCAAGCCTTTGATTCAAGGCGGTTTAACAAGAGAAGATGCATTAAATTTCGACAAGAATTATAAAACATGGGCACCTTACGATACGGATGAAATAAATTATGCTAAGAATTTATGGTTACCCCATGTTACTACTAGTCAACTTAGGGAAAATGATGCTTTATTTATAATGCGGAACTATCCACAGTTGCTTGAAAGACCAGATGTTTTAACAGGAGATTTTGATAATGAGGGTATAACAAATGAAACAGAAATATTTGGTCCTTATTCTTCTCTCTTACACTTAGACCCTTTGAGACCAAATCCAGATGAGAAAATATTTTTAGATTACATCTCTCGTTTGGATGAAAATAATCGAAAAATTTTCTCTGATTTTGTTTTAAATGATAAATACTTTAGCCAAGAAGAAAAAAAACAAATAGAATTTTTATCATCTTTAGACAACATAACTCATAAAAATCTTTTAGGAAAAAATTTAATTTATGATTTTGATTTCGATAACGATAAATTTACAAACTGGTTTGAACAAAATATTTCTAAAACAGATTTTTTAAGTCCAAATAAAAGGTATATAATATTATTTCACGAATTCCCAGATAGAATTAGTTTAATTGATAATATTTTAACTGAACAGGGAAAAATTGAAGAAAACAACATTATAGCAATGTACGGTAAAGATGCAAGTTTTAAAAATTTTGTTTCTGTTATAGATGGAATCGGATCATTAAGTGACAACGACGATATAGTTTTGATAAGTTTAGATGGTTTTCATGGCGGCCGTATTGGAAAAGATTTTTCAGACAGGTATGTTCCGTATGTGGATATAAAAAAGCAATTAGATAAGCTTAGTTCAAAAATA
>JAUWXZ010000005.1 GCA_030616125.1 Candidatus Aenigmatarchaeota archaeon | reverse complement strand
GGGCATGGTGAGCATGACGGACATTGTTCAAGACATTCTATTTTTCCTTGACATTGTTCATGGCATTGTCTTAGTTCTGGACATATCTCACATAATGCTTGAGAATGAACTGGTATTAAAGGTAAAAAATATGTAAGTACTACTGAAAACAGAAAAAATATTACAATCTTTCTCCAATTAGGCTTCAGAAATTCCTTCCACTTCATTAATTCTAATTTAATTTTATTAGAATAAACTTATGCGAGAAGTGTGATTTAAAATCTATTGAGTCTAGAGTTATTTGAACCTTAGGTTCGAGTCCTTACTAAAACAAAAATCTATCTGATATAACGGTGTACTTAATAAGACTGAATAAAATCTGTCTGATTCTGGGTTATGAATTTGAAAGAAGGTTTTAAAATCATCAAAAGTTCAATAGTAACCTTCTTCTCTGCCAATCTCTTATTATAGTCAAAGCAGTCCTGACTTTGTCTACTTTACCTTCTTTTCTGAGGAAATTCTTTCTTTTTCCGATTTTCAATAGGACTTCAAACGTATCATCAGTCTCTATCTTCACATCGTAGAATTTCTCCAAACTCCTCTTATTATGATCTAAGAACAATTGTATTATTTTCATAGCCGCAAGGTCTGAGTTTACAAGTTTGGTCGGATCTATAACAGACATCAACGCTTGTTCTATCTCATCCTTCTCATCCACAGGTATCACTCCTGGAGTGTCCAAAAACATGATATCACCTTCACCTCTTATCCATTGAACTCCTCTAGTTAATCCGGCAATTGGAGAAGTTTTAGTAACCGATCTGCCAACTAAAATGTTTATGACTGATGATTTACCTGTGTTAGGGTAACCGATAACACCGACTCTTATATAATCCCAATATCGTTTCTTTTTAGCCAACTTAAAGATCATTTTTTTCAAAGCCGAGATTCCCATTCTACCTTTGCATGAGACAAAAATTACTTCCTTTGATTTTAACTTTCGCAAAAAATTCATTCTCATCTTTCTTGTTATCAAATCCGATTTATTTATTACCAATATGAGAAACTTTCTTTTTCGTCGAATCTTATTCTCTACCTTTTTATTGCGGGTAAGGTTTGGCATACGAGCATCTATGACTTCCAATAGAATATCAGATTCATAGATGACTCTATCCACTATCTTCCAAAAATCTCTTACTTTCTTCACTTTCTTCATAATTCTCATTTTTATTATAGAAACAAAACTCTATCTAATTTGGGTCTGGAGGGATTCGAATTTCAAGTTCGTTTTTTAACCCCTCATGCGGCAGGTGGGATTTGAAGCCAGGATCCAACGCCCTCGATGGGATTTGAACCCACAACCAACAGCTACCCTCAGGTTTAGAAGGCTGCTGCTCTATCCAAGTTGAGCTACGAGGGCTTGCAATAAAACATTTAAATCTTTTGATATTTAAAAAACTTAATAAATAATTTTTAAGGGTGAGTCTATTTTATTTCTATTACTTTAAATTACCGATAATTCTAATTTTTCTATAGTTAAGGTGTTTTAAAAATGCCAATTGATTTTAAAAAAATAGAGAAAAAATGGCAGAAAAGATGGGAAAAATCTAAGATATTCGAAGCTAATCCTAAAAAGAAAAAGAAATTTTTCATGACCGTGCCATATCCTTATGCCTCTGGACCCTTACATGTAGGCCATGGAAGAACTAGCACTAATGGTGATATATACACCAGATTTATGCGAATGAAAGGATTAAATGTTTTGTGGCCAATGGCTTTTCATATAACTGGCACTCCAGTTCTTGGAATCTCTGACCTTATCAGAAAACAGGATCAAGAAACTATTCAATTGTTTAAAGAGTATGTTTCTTTGCATATCAAAGAAAGAAAAAAAGTAGAAGTTTTGGTCGAATCTTTTGGAAACCCATGGAATGTTGCAAATTTCTTTGCTGGTACTATGATTTCTGATTTCAGGTCTTTGGGTTTTTCTATAGACTGGAGAAGGAAATTTACAACTGGTGATAAGGAGTATGCATCTTTCATCCAATGGCAGTTTAGAAAATTGAAAGAAAAGGGCTACATAATACAAGGAGCTTATCCAATTCTTTTTTGTGTTAATTGTAATAATGCAGTTGGAGAAGACGATATAAAAGGTGGGGACGTAATAAAACCTGAAGTTGGAGAATATACGCTTGTTAAATTTAAACTAGAAGAATCTTATCTTCCGGCAGCTACTCTAAGACCAGAAACTATCTTTGGGACTACAAACTTATGGATAAACCCTGAAAAAATTTACGTAAAAGCCAAAGTAGACAATGAAATTTGGATTATATCGGAAAGGGCTGCAGAAAAACTCAAAAAACAAGGAAAAAAAGTTAAAATCTTAGAAAGTTTTCCTGGACACAAGCTTGTCGGAAAATACGTAAGTGTGCCCACTATAAATAGAGAAGTAATTATTTTGCCTGCGGATTTTGTAGACGTCAACGAATCTAGCGGTATTGTCTATTCTGTTCCAGCGCATGCCCCCTGGGATTGGATTGGTCTAAAAGTCTTGAAGGAAAATTCAGATTATTTGGTTAAATACAGAATAGATCCCTACATAGTTAAAAAAATTGAACCGATTTCCATTATCAAATTAGAGAATTATGGAGAATTTCCCGCAATAGAAGAATGTGAAAAGCTTGGAATAAAAAATTTAGAAGATAAAGAAAAAATTGATCTTGCCACGGAAACAATTTACAAAGAAGAATTTTACAACGGAATTCTAAAAGAAAATTGCGAAAATTACAATGGATTAAAAGTAGCCGAAGCTAAGGAAAGGATTGTTGATGAACTCAAAAATATAAACGCTGGTGACAAGTTCTACGAAGTAATAGCCAAAGAAAAACCTGTTAAGTGTAAATGTAATGAAGATGTTATAGTTGCTGTTTTACAAGATCAATGGTTTATAGACTATGGAAATGAAGGATGGAAAGAAAAAGTAAGACAGCACCTTAAAAAAATGGAAATTGTACCAGAGATTTATAGAAAACAGTTTGAAGATGTCGTAGAATGGTTGCATGAAAGACCATGTGCAAGAAAAAGAGGGATAGGAACAGAACTTCCTTTTGAAAAAGGTTGGATAATAGAGAGCCTAAGCGATTCAACAATTTACATGGCACTCTACACTGTTATTCATATCATTAAAAATAATGAAATAAAACCAGAGCAGCTTAAGGATGAAGTTTGGAATTATATATTTTTAGGCGAAGGAGATTCAGAAAAGATAGAAAAAGTATCTGGAATAAAAAGTGATATTCTTAAAAAAATGAGAAGGGAGTTTGAATATTGGTATCCAAATGATCATAGACATACAGCCATAGGGCACATATCCAATCACCTGATTTTCTTTATTTTCAATCACTTGGCAATATTTCCTTCAAAGCATTGGCCTAGAAAAATAACGCTTAACGAGTATGTGATAAATGAAGGTAGAAAAATGTCTAAATCTTTTGGTAACGTGATTCCGTCGGTGGAGGCTTCTACTAAATATGGTGCGGATTTGTATAGATTGCATGCTTCTAATGCAGTAAATTTGCAGACGACTTTGGATTGGAGAGAAAAAGATATATTAACTATTAGAAAGGGGCTTGAAAACTTTTTTAGCCTAGTTTCTTCCTATCGTCAAAAGAAAAAAGAACAGAGACTAGACGATATAAGCAAATGGCTTTACTCTAAGTTCAATAGAATAATAGATGAATGCACGAAAAATCTGGAAAACTTTAGGATTAGGAACTATGTTCAAAAATCTTTTTTTGAATTGATGAGCTTAGTCCTTCGTTACAGAAAAAGAGAAAACAAAAAAAGTTTAGAAAAATATGTACTTAATGATATTTTCAAAACATGGATTAAATTGTTGGCCCCTGTTATTCCACATGTTTGCGAAGAGCTTTGGTGGCTATTTGGACAAAAAGGTTTTGTTTCTCTGGAAAAATGGCCAAAACCGAACAAAAAGCTAATCAATAAAAAAGTCGAAGAGTTAGAAGAAATTTTAAACAATACAAAAGAAGATTTAGCTCATATAATTAAGTTAGCTGGAAAAAAGAAAATTGCTTATATCTATGTAACAACTGATAAAGAATTGGATTATTTCAAAGAAACTTTAGAACATCTTAAAAAACAATTTGGGTTTAAAAAAGTTTTTGTGTTCAAATCTTCTGATCCAAAAAGATATGACCCACAAGGAAAAACAAGCAAAGCGAAATATGGAAAACCTGGAATCTATTTGGAATAATTACATTAAGATTGCAAAAGTTTCAATCACCCCTGCTACAATAAGTAAAACAACTGATACCGCAACTAATTTAAAACTATCTTTAAATACAAATGAAGACCATTTGGATTTTCTTCTTGTTATAGCAACAGAAATTAAGCCTCCGGCTATTCCACCTATAAAGTAAGCCAATATCTCCAAACTACCATGAGGGAAAAAAACCAATAGAGCTAAAGGTAAACCTGTTATTCCACCCATACTACCTGCTGCCATTCCTATTGCCGTTGATAAAATAGAAGCATTCCAAGCAAGAATAAAAATTGCCCCAGCTCCAAACAGAAGTGAAAATAGAAACGCAATAAACAAAACCCCAATATTATTAATAACAATCGCTGAGAGTGTACCGCCTGGAGATGTTGCCTGTCCCCTTATTAATTTAATCTCATTAATTTGATTTTCAAAAAGGTTCTGGGTTATTGACTGTGGCAATATCAAAAAAACTATTGAAAAAGACAATATCATACCAACGAAAAATGCCGTATAAATAATCAAAATTTCCCTATGCCGTTGGAACAACCCCAATTCTTTTCTTTCTTTAATTAACTCCTCATCCCTAGCCTCTTCATATCTTGTTAAATTCAGCATGAATGGTGTCATAACAATTGTAATCAGGAACACAGTGAACAAACCAACAGAGCTTGGAAATATGACAAAAGAAATTGCTAAGCAAATAACTGAAACAACCCCGCCAATTAAAAGCATCCACCAAGGGTTTTTTACAGCTTTTCTTATTGATATTATTTTTTCCAAAACCAAAATTATTACCTAAATAAAAATTACTAAAATAGAGATATATTCATATGAAGTTCAAGAAAATTAAACCTGCACACATAGGATTAATTGTTATAGTTATGCTAATGTTGGGTATGGTTATTGCTCCTAACATAATGCAATCGTTTTGGTATTCTGGAGAAAGTACAAAATTGCCAGAAAGCAATATAATTAACTATGAACTGAATTCGAATCAAGAAAATATTTTGATAAGAAATGGTATGACCATCCTCAAGTTCTATCACAACTCGACCTGTGCTAATTGTCCTGAACAAGAATCTTTTCTGGAAAATTTAATGGGGTCAACTGATTTCGGAAATCAACTATTTTTGGAAAAAATTTTAAGTACGGACAAAAAACTGCCAAAGTTAACGATTATAAGTTATTATGGTGGGGAAACTTTAGTTAATGCAACAGATGATGAAATTCTCGACACTCTGTGCGAGTTGCTGATTTCTCCACCTCTTGAATGTACCTTGAGAAATGTATAATTATGAAAATTAAGAAATTACATTACTTGTTCCAAGACCCATATTTAGAATTTGTTTAGCCGAAACTTATTTCTTCAATTTTTCTTCCATTTCTTTTATTTCCCGTTGAAATCTTTCCACCGTGCGCGGCAAATCTTTTTCTTCTACTTTTAATACTTTTAATGCCCCATTTACCAATTTTTCTTTTTTCTTTAATTCTTGCCACTCTTTTTTTGGAATCATTTTTTCTTCCTCAATTCTTTCCTTAGTTTTTTCCATTCTTCAAAAAGTTCTTTAATTGCTTCTGGAACTTCTGATTCTTTTACTTTAAGCTTGTCAGCAACTTCTTTCAAAATCTTTTCTTTTTCTTTCAAGTGCTTTAAAGCCACTTCACCTGAACAAAATTCAATTCTGTCAACGCCATCTTGGATTCTTTTTGTTCTTAAAACTGTTATAAATCCAACTTCGCCAGTAGACCTACAATGAGTTCCTCCACATGCTTCATTATCTATATCGCTAATAGAAACAATTCTCAATTCTTTACTAGGAACTGCTCCCCCTTGGTAAATTCTAAATCCGTACTTTTTCTCAGCTTCAGCTCTTGGCAAAACTTCAGTTTTTATTGGTAAATCTTTCTCAACAGTTTCATTAGATTCACTTTCAATTTTTTCTATCTGCTTTTCAGTCAAAGCTTCAAAATGAGTAATATCAAGCCTAGCTTTGTCAACATCTTTAAAAGCAGAATGTTGCCACAGATGTGAACCCAAAACTTTTCTTGAAGCTGCATTTATAACATGTGTAGCAGTATGATGTCCTTTCAAAATTTCTCTTCTAGCTTTGTCAACTTCGCATTCAACCTCTTTGCCTTCTTCAATTTTCCTTCTTAGCTCATGGATTATAGCCTTACCGATTTTCTGAACATTTTTTACTTCTATACCACCGATAAAACCTTTATCTGAAAGTTGTCCACCAGCTTCAGCGTAAAAAGCAGTTTGATCCAAAACAACCCATTTTTCATCAAAAACTTTCAAAACTTTGGCCTTGAATTTAAAAACATTATCATAAAATAAAATTTTTGTTTCTGGTAAAGCCGAAACATCGAATCTGATCTTTTCTTCTACAAGTTTTGCCTGCATATGCCTTTCTGTAACTTTAATGTAAAAGTCGGGAGGAGCTTCAACTTTGGCCCCAGATTCTTTTAATAGCTCAGGAGTGATCCCTTCAGAATCATAAAGCTGAATTAGCTTTGCTTCATCTATTACCTCTTTTTTCTCAACAATTTTTTCAACTATTCTTTTTGATTTTTCTTTGTTTTGTCCGTATCTTTTTTCTTCGACATCTAAAATTTTCTTTATTTCTTCTTGATGTTCTAAAAGTTCAGGATAGACTGGTTTTAAATGCTTAGCATGAAGTTCACAAATTTCAGCTAAATTCAAATTCCAATTGAACTTATCAATAAAGCCCAAAGCTCTTCTTAAAATCACCCTTAAATTATAACCCCCCGCTACGTTCGAGGGCAAAGACCCGTCTGAAATAGCAAAGGTCAAAGCTAAAGTATGATCACAGACTGCATACAACGCTTGCACTTCTTCAATTTTTTGTTTTAATTCTTCAACACTTACTTCAAGTTTTTCAGCAATACTTTTTCTTGCAAGTTCGATATCTGCAACTTCGTCCAGGTTTAAAATTCCAGCAAGCTTTGCATACTTTAAGAAAAATTCTTTGTCATACCCTATTCCAATTTTTTTCTTTAGTTTTTCAAGAAGGGGAGCAAAACTTACATCATAACTTGTGGGAGTACCTTGAGTGACCCAAGCAAATCTTTCTAAGCCAGCACCCATATCAATAACTTTTTCTTTCATTTCACTGATTCCGGAATCTGTCATTAAAAATTCAGTAAAAACAGCATTTCCTAGTTCTAATCCACGAACAAAATATTCCAAGCTCGAACCAAAAGCATTTGGTCCCATCCATACACTTTCAAGAAAAGTTATCTCTTCAGGTTTAATTCCAAAAACTTTGGTTAACAAATCAAAATCTAGCTCAATACATTTTTCTTTCCAATAACCCTCTTTTCCATTGAACAAAGAACTTTGTTGAACCATTGTAAAGCATGTATAATGCTTTCCTGTCCGACCGACATTCTCGACATCATTAAATCTTAAACAAGGTTGATTAACAAAAACAGGATTTGCAGGAAAATCAAAAGTTACATTACCATCAACTAAACGATAAAAATCAATTATCCCTGCGCTTGTAAAAAATAAGGGATACCATCTACAAACTGTTGGATACCTCTTTATGCTCGTATGCCCACTATCAACAAAAAAGTTTTCTATTTTTTTCCAAGTTTCAATCAAATCAAATCTTTTTTTTGTAGGTGGATTACCGAGAAACTCATAAAAAGAGCAAGGTTGATCATCACAAACTTTTCTTTCAGGATCTAAAGTCCAAAATCCTTTTCCACATTTTTCACAAACTTTACGAACAAAGCCCCTTTCTGTCAAAAAGTTTATTTTATAGTATCTTTCCCAATCTTTTGAGAATTTCTCCCTTAAATTTTTTTTTGTCAGCATGTTATCAGTTTATAATTTAATTTCTAAGAAATTAAGCGTGAAATGCTTTTATAAATAAATGGATATTGATTACTTTTGTTTTTACGCGATTTGTTGGTTTATTGGTTTTATTTGTTTCTACTGCTATTGGCTTGTTGGCGCCTTTGATTGGAGTTAAAAGAGGCTTTGGGATGGGAGTTTTAGTGTTTCCCATCATTCTTTTCTATAGTGGGATAGTGATTTAAAAAATATTAAGATTTTAAATCATCATTTTACTTCCTCATCGTAGCGAACGTATGCATCAAAGCTATAAGTCTTTCCGTTATCGTAATTTCTCCAAATTCTGCAGAGTTAATTTTTAGTACATATTTGATAACTTTTCCTTTAAAAAATGAGGGCTAATTATTTAAACTTAGTTCTTCTTAAAAAGAACTTAATGAAAGAATACCTCAGAATGAAACTTAAAATGAAAAAACGAAGGATTTTGGAAAGTATATATAGACGTAAAATGTTGAAGGAAATTTATGAAACGCTTTATGAGAAGTATAACTATATTAAAGGATTGTTAATAAGTAATCGCATCAAAGAAATTGAACAAGAGTCGCTAACAAGGAAGATGACTTTAGAAAAGAGCTCTTTTGAAGATGCAATAAATGATTATATTCCTAAAAAGTTTAAAAACAGACTCTATGAAGTTAAAGGTAAGATAAAAAGCGTTGCAAAGAAGATAAGATTTTCAAAATTAGACTTCGAAAACAAAGCTGATATACAAAAAATTAAAGATAATATCCAAAAAACTAACCCGAAATTTTCTCTCACCAATGAAAATGAAGAAAATGAACTTATCAACCTTTCAGAAGAACTCCATCAGGAATGTGGAGTTTTGGAACAGAAAATTCAAACTGGCGGTCAAGACGTTCATACAAGTCCTCTCTATAGAAGCATGAATTTGTTAGCTGTTTTGCCTCAAGATGTTTTGGCAATAATTCATGCAAATCAATCGAGTTTTATAGAAAAAAATAATAACTCTGTTTATGAAGAATTAGGTTCTGGCGAATTTTATTTCAACGGTTCTCTTTTCGAAGTCTAATCTTCCTTCAAATTTTCCTTCGAGTTTGCCAACAAAAACTTTTTCTGCTCCAACTTCTTTCTCAAGCTTTTCAGAATTTTTTTCCAGAACTTTGTTTGTTTTTTCATCAGAATTTAAAGTTAGAAGAATTTTCTCTTTTACCACGAAACTAAACTTTTTCCTTAATTCTTGAATCTTTCTTATCAATTCACGAATCAATGCTTCTTTCAAAAGTTTTTCATCTAGTTTTTTGTAAACAAAAACAGAGCCAAAATCAAAACCTGTTTCAGAAAATTCTCCTTCTGGTTTTTCTTTAAATATTTTTACTGATTTCGTATTACACATGAAAAGTAAGATTTCTTCAAGATTTTTTGCTGAATTAACTTTTTCATCTTTTGAAACAACTATGACTTCTCTAACAGGCCATCTCAATTTCAAGTTTACTTTCTGTCTTGCTGCACTACAAGCTTCTACTATTTGCTTTACTAATGCCATTTCTTCTTCAAGTTTTTTGTCTATCAATTTTTTGTTTGGTTTTGGCCAATCACATAAATGGATTGATTCAGGCCCCTTTCTCAACGGAAGAACAACTTCTTGATAAATTTCCTCTGCCAAAAAGGGACAGAATGGAGCTAAAAGTTTAATTAAATTTTCAGTCGTTGTAAAAAGTGTAAAGAATGCAGCTTCTTTATCTTTTCCTTCATAAGTAGGCCAAACTCTGTCACGAATTATCTTCACATACCAGCGAGAAAAGTCTTTGAGAGTGAAATCGAGAATTTCTTTTGCAGCTTTGTGTGCATTAAATGAATTGAAATGTTTTGTGCAACTTGAAATTAGGGAATTAAGCTTTGATAGTAACCATAAGTCTTCCTTTTTAAAATTTTTAGGTTTCCCAATTTCTGGAACATAAGTTTTTATGAATTTAAAAACATTTCTAACAACAACAAAAAATTTTACGACCTCCTCTACATCTTCCCATTTGAAATGATAGTCATCCCAGCATGGTCCAAGCGAAAAATAAAATCTCAGCATATCTCTTCCATATTTATTAACAACCTCTTCTGGCATCACAACGTTACCCAAACTTTTGGACATCTTTATTCCATGAGCGTCCAAAACAAAACCATGAAACAGAACATTTTCAAAAGAACTTCTTTCAAAAGTTAGCATGCTAGTTATCAAAAGTGAATTCCACCAACCTCTAATTTGATCAGGACCTTCAAGAACGAATTTTACAGGCCACAGTTCCTCGAAAATTTTCTTATTCCTTGAATAACCCAAGCTTGCCCATGGTGCAACTCCAGAATCGAACCAAACATCTAAAATATCTGGGACTCTTTTCATCTTTCCTTTACATTTTTCACAATTCAAAATTATTTTGTCTATATATGGCTTATGCAAATCTTTTAATTTTTCTGGCAATTCTTCGCTCGAACCAATAACTTTTACATTTTCACATTTTTCACAGACCCATATTGGTAAAGGAATTCCCCAGTATCTTTGCCTTGAGATCGGCCAGTCTCCTAGACTTTCCAACCAATTTTGAAATCTTTGTCCTGCCCAAGCTGGAACCCAATTTATTTTTTTATTTTCTTCTATCAGCCTTTCTCTTATTGCCGTAACTTTGAAAAACCATTGAGGGATTGAAATCAACAATAAAGGTGTTCCACATCTCCAGCAGTGAGGATATTCGTGAGTTATTTTTTCTTCTTTTAGAAGTAATCCTCCTTCTTTCAAGATTTCTAATATTTTTTTATCTGCATCCTTAACAAAAACTCCAGAAAATTTTCCGCATTCTTCATTAAAAGTTCCGTTCATTTTCACGGGAGAAATTGCAGGTAAATTGGCCTCTTGCCCAACTTTAAAGTCTTCTTGACCATGGCCAGGGGCACAATGCACTAAGCCTGTACCTTCTTCCAAAGTAACAAATTGGTCTGATAGCACTACACGGTGTGCATTTTTAATTTTTTGTTGAAAAAGGAACAAATCGGCTAAAGGATGATCGTACTTTAAACCTTCCAATTTTTTTCCTTTAATTTTTTCTAGTACTTGGTAATTTTCTATCCCTAAAGCTTTCATGAGATTTTCCAAAAGTTCTTCAGCGATTATCAAAGTTTCATCGTTAATTTTTACTTTTGCATAATCTGCACCAGGTTTAACCATTACTCCTGTATTTGCTGGTAAAGTCCAAGGCGTAGTTGTCCAAATAACAAGAAATTCGTTTTTGTCCTTAAGCTTGAACTTTACATAAATTGAAATGTCTTCAATATTTTCATAGATGATTTCGTTATATGCTACTGCAGTTTCACAATGCGAACAAACGTGCACAGGATAAATACCCTTGTATAAAAATCCTTTTTCAAATGCTTTCTTAAAAGTATACCAAGCTCCTTCTATGTAATCGTTTGTGAGAGTTAGATAAGGATGTTTCCAATCCATCCATACTCCAAGATCAGAGAATTGTTTTCCCATCAGGTCGATGAATTGTGTAGCAAATTTTCTGCACTCGTTTATGAAAGCTTCCACTCCAAATTTTTCTATGTCATGTTTTGTTTTAAAATTCAACTTTTCTTCAATCTTATTTTCTATTGGCACACCATGGGTATCGTAACCTGGTTGGTCCCAAATGTTAAAGCCAAACACCCTGAAAAAACGAATGTAAAAATCTTTCAAAATTTTGTTAAAAGCTGTTCCCATATGAATTGAACCAGTAGCATAAGGTGGACCATCCAAAAAATAAAATTTCTTCGCTTTTTTTCTTAGATTTTTTGCTTTGTCATATATTCTTACTTTTTTCCATAACTCAATTATCTTATCTTCCTTAGCCTTAGTGCTTGTTTCTCTGACCATAAAAACACCTTAGAATTTGCGATATAAAAATTTAAAAATTAGATTCCAAATCGTACACAATATTACTAAAGTATTTAAGAATTTTTCCTTTCAATAGTAGGTTATGGTATTTAAAAATAAAAAACTCACAAATAACCTGTATAGAATTGACTTAATTTCAACTCATAAGGATAAGCACAGAATAAAAAGTAAGTGTTTAGAATGTATGAAAGAAGTAAAA
Source organism: Candidatus Aenigmatarchaeota archaeon (assembly GCA_030616125.1). Lineage (GTDB taxonomy): Archaea > Aenigmatarchaeota > Aenigmatarchaeia > CG10238-14 > SCSR01 > JAUWXZ01. The sequence continues at coordinate 3,487 of JAUWXZ010000005.1, read as the reverse complement.
AATAGGTTGTTAAAACATAAAGGGGTGCTATCGTGGTGCTTTTTTGGTGTTGCAGTTTATGGTTTACCGGCTGCGTATCGTTATATTACAGGAATTGAAGAAATACAGATATTTCCTTTTAATAAATCACCCAGCAAATTCATTCCTTTTAATCTATTAGAAAAATTTGTAGTTAATCCTGTATTTCCTGGTGGCGTTGGTGCTGCTTTAGGAGGAGAAAGAATTGCCAATAGGTATGGATATGGAAAATATGTCAGTAGAGTTGTGGGTTCTTTAACAGCTACTGGAATTTGGACAGGAATTCAATATTTGGGTCATTTTGCGTGTGACATACTTAAGTATAACTGGCCTTCGGGAGGAAATCCTTTTGAGCCTCCTGAATGGTATCCATTTAATTTATTGATAGCCGTTACACTGGCTCCGCTTGTGCCTTATGCTGTTGATTATGTAAAATCGAAAATAAAGAAATAGGTTTTTCTGTTATATTAAGAAGGGAATAAAAAACTGACAGCCTCTTGCTTATAATTTCATCGTTTCCTGGAGAAATACCCAATAGGAGTAATCTATCCAACATATACCACAAATTTTCTGCGCGTTTAACTTTTTTAAGTTCCTGAAAAGTTAATTTATCATCTGACCCGACATACTGAGTAAAATAGTCATCTCCTAATACCCTATCAAAAATAAAATTGAGCCTTGGTAAATGCCATTTAGAACTGACAGCAATGTTTTTATACCATTTGTTTGATTCTAAAAAATTTATTTTAGTAAAGTGTGCATTTCCTATGGTTTCTCTAGCTCTCTCCTCTAAAATTATATCATTATCAGAAACGCCACATTCAAGCGCATATTTTCGCATATTCTCTGCTTCAGAAAATTTGGCATTAGGATTAGTATAACCTCCGCTAAAAACAATTCTTTTTGCTCTTTTGTTCAAGTATAAATCTAAAGCAGTATCCACTCTACTTTTTCCTATTTTCGTAACACTTCCATTGTCATTTGACTTAGTGCCTTGAACAATTATCGTATCCATACTAACGCCTACAAAATTTGAAGATTTTTAGATTTAAAAAACTAACGTGACTTCCAAAAGAAGAAAACAAACAACAATATCAAAACTATGAATGAAAAGAAAATTGCGAGAGTTGAAAATGCAGGTATTAGCACTGTATAACCAGTTTGAGTTTGTGTAGGAGTAACCCAGACAAATTTTCCTTGAATTGTCGACATGTAAATCAAACTAGAAATTGCTAAAACAACAATTAAAGAGCTAACAATACTTTTTTTGTGTATTTTCCAAATTTTTCTTAATATTTTAACCACCTTGGGTTTATGTCACAAATTAAGTGGACTAAAAATACCACTCCTATCACTAAAGAGTAATTTGGAAAAATATATAAACTTATCGTATATACCAAAGACATGGTTATAGCGTGGAGAATCATTCTCCTCCACGCATGAAAATCTAGACTCCCCTTTCCCTCAAACTCTTTAATTAGACCTTTTGGATGAATTATGCCTTTTTTGATAACCTTAAACGCCTTTCTTTTAAAGACAAAGAAAGCATAAGGCAAATGATCAAGGTCAATAAAAGTTCCAAACACACAACCGGCTATAATCCACTTTATTCCAGTTTCCATGTCTAACGAAAGAGAGGCAACTAAAATATAAGAAACTAACAAACTTATTGCTAGATGCCACCATGGAAGCATATTTAATTATTTGCTATGGGTTAATTTAATTCATCAGTTCTTTTTCCAAAAGATAATAAAGAAAATTTTCAACACAAAAAAGACTAGATTCATTTTAACTACTACATTCTTAAAATACTAAAAGGAAAATATCTAATATGAAATTCCAACCACCAAAAGGCACAAATGACTTTTTATCCAAAGAAATGATTAGAAGGCAGTATGTAATCGAAACTACAAAAAATGTCTTTGAAGCTTATGGTTTCGAACCTTTGGAAACTCCTGTTTTTGAAGATTTGAAGGCTTTGGAAGCAAAGTGTGGAAAAGATGTTAGAGAACAAATCTATAAGTTTGAGGATAAAGCAGGAAGAAGGCTTGGACTGAAATTTGATTTGACTGTACCATTAGCAAGAATAGTCGCTAATAATCCCCAATTACCTAAACCACTTAAAACATATCAAATATCAAAAGTTTGGCGTTATGAAGAGGTAACAAGAGCGAGAAAAAGAGAATTTTTGCAGGCGGACATTGATATAATTGGCTCAAGTAACATGGTAGCTGATGTTGAATGTGTAGCATGTGCAGTGGATTGTTTAAAGGCTTTAGGGTTCAAGGATTTTGAAATAAGAATTAACGACAGAAAAGTTTTAGATGGAATCCTGGAACTAATTAAAGTTGAAAAGGAAAAGAATTTAGATATTTTTAGAGTAATAGACAAACTTGAAAGAATCGGTAAAAATGGTGTAAAAGAAGAATTGCAAAGAATTGACCTAGAAGAAAATAAAATTAAGAGTTTAATGGAAATAATTACGGTGAAAGGAAATTATAAAAAAATTTTGAATCGATGCAAAAAATTACTTAATGGAATCAAAATAGGTGAAGAAGGTTTAACAGAGCTAGAAAAAATTTTTGAAGGGGGTAAACTTTTTAGAATTTCCAATATGGTTTTGGATTTCAGTTTAGCAAGGGGTTTGGATTATTATACTGGTCCAATTTTTGAAATTATCGTAAAAACAAAAAAGGAAATTGGTTCTGTTGCAGGAGGAGGAAGGTACAATAACCTGATTGAATTATTGGGGGGAAGACCAACACCTGCTACCGGTATAAGCTTGGGAATGGAAAGAATCATTGAAATAACAAAAACTGATAAGCTTTTCGACCTACCAAAAACAAAAATAAAAGTTTTTGTTGCAAATGTCGATGAAAAAGTTAAAAGTGAAACAATAAAAATTGCTCAAAAACTAAGAAAAGAAGGTATTTTTTGTCAAACGGGCCTAATGAATAGGAATCTGACCAAGCAATTGGAATTTGCAGATGGTTTGGGAGTTCCTTACACACTTATAGTTGGAGAAAAGGAATTGAAAGAGAAAAAATTTAAACTTAAAGACATGAAGAAAAAAACTGAGAAAAAAATCAAACTTGACAAAATAATCAAACTGCTCAAATGAACTTAGAATGTTTTTAATTCAATCAATTGAATAACTTAAAATTTTGAAGTTAATTTTTTACATAAACTTAAATTTTTAAGAAAAAGGTTTAGAAGGTAATTATGGATAAACAAAAAGTATTAAATTTGAACCATCACTAGACTACTTTACTCCCTGAATAAAAAACTTCTGATATTACTAGACCGCATTTTTCACAAACTAGTTCACTCCTTTGCAATACAACTTTTTTACTTCTGCACTCTGGACATTTCATTTTTATCTGTTTAAAATGAACATGGTTAAGTATAAAACCCTTTTCTATATTCCAACATGTATTTAAAAATGTGTTATACCCATTTAGTAAAAAAC
>JAUWXZ010000043.1 GCA_030616125.1 Candidatus Aenigmatarchaeota archaeon | reverse complement strand
TTTGACCTTTCAAATTCGTTTACAGTGGAAATTTTGAATATCCTTCCTACTACATTTACATTTCTCATTCCTGGAATAATATTTTTTATCTGCAACTGCCTCTTAGTTTTTTCCAGTAAATCAACTCCAAGCTCTTTCGCGACCAGATGAGCTGCACCTTCTTGTGTTATTAAACTGGAAAGTTCATTGTATTTCTTATTAATTTTTTCCAGCAATTCTTTTCTAGACATACTGCTTTGCTTTTCTAATTCATTCAAAATTTCTTCTAAAGACATAATCAGCCAGAAAATTTTCTTCTTGCAATTCTTATATCTTCATCCGTAATGGTTTTTCTTCCAGCATGCTTAGCTAGCAAGGCAGCCTCTTCAGCTATTTTGATAAGTTTATCTTCCATAACCTTTGCAAATTCTTCTAACGCGCTTTGAGAAACTCTCTTTGCTCCCGCTTTTTTTAAAATTCTTTCAAACGGAGATTTTGGCAAGCTAATTAAATTCGCCTCCTATAGAAATTATCTAGATTAATATAAATTTGTTAGAAAACCACTTTATAAATTCTTACTTCTGGGTCAAAATATTTTAACTCAAAATGTTTAAGATCTTTACCTTCAAAGAAAAACATACGAGTAAAAAGTGAATCTCTAATCGTAGAATCCATAAAAATGACGGACCGCATATCAGGATGGACCCAAAGCAGTCCATCTATTGTGTTGGTAACATTTGTATATTCAAATTTACTTTCTTGTCCATTTTGATAATAAATAATTTCTTTTATTACTGCATTCCTAATTCCCTGTTGAGGAATATTAAGTATCGGAATCAATTGATCATCTTTTACTGTTAAAGTTACTATTTCTCCATAAATCAAATTTCCTTGGGCATCTTGCCTAGAAAGAGATAGTTGAATAAAATTTCTTCCCTGAGCATTCTCCTCAAACCATTTGAGTGGTGTTTTGTAGCAAACATCCGCTGACTGCAATCCAAATTTTTTCAAACAATCTCCAAAGAAACTCATCCAGTAATATTTTCCTATTAAATCATTACTAGCTATCAAGTACATTTCACTAACAGGTTTACAAACATCATCTGGAACTATATCACCAAATCTTTGTTTTATTTCTTGGCATTGTTCAGGGGTTAGCTGTATGTATTTTTCCAAGATCGACATCGCTTCTTCTTCATCATCTGTAGTAAAAATTCTTCCCATGTCTTGAATTCTAACATTGTGGTCATAAATTACACATTCATAATTTGGACATTGGGCACCATCTGCATGGACTTTTAAGCCAGTGGTATAAACAATGAAATGTCCTGGATCCCACCATGTGACCACTAAAGAATCTTTATCTGCATTTTTCTTTAGCCAATCCATGGCATCAAACCAATTATCTGATGGCCGCCCAGATAATATAAAAGCGTAAGCGTTAGAAACCATGGAAAAAGATAAAATTAAAATGGTTCCGTAAGCGACTATTTTCAGAATATCTTCTTTTGGTAAATACTCGACAACTTTACCAACAACATAGCCTGCAAAGATTATGGAAGCCATTGTAAGTAATAATACAAACCTCGTCCCTGTTGTAACAAGAATTGTAGTGAATATAATCAAGATAAATAGAAATATTTCTATTTCAGAAGGTTTTGATTTTTTATAAAACCTTAAGGCTATTATTATAGGTAGACCAAGAATTGTTAAAAGAAATGGAAGTGTTCCTACTCTAGATGATATGTGTTCTATACCTAGTCTACTAAGCAAATTAAATCTCTGAAGCTCCGCTACAGATATATTTACCAGCATTTCGCCTCTAAACCATCCAAATCTTTCAAGAACAGATGTAAAAATGTTAAAACCAATTAGAAAAGAAATGAGAAAAACTGGGACAAAAATTATTACGAGAACCTTTAGTAACCCAATGGCTTCTTTAAAATTTTTTAAAATTATGTTTACAACTATCAGAAGAACAAGAAGAGCAGAAAATAATAAGATAACATACCAACCTGCAATCCAAGATATTACGAACAAAATATTTGCGATAATCGCTAAACAGTAGCTCAGTATGTTTCTTTTTTTGAAAGCATAGAAAAGAGTAAGAGTACAAAGTAGTGTAAAAAACACAACTACAACATCTGAATCAGAGTAACCAGCCATGGAAAGTGTTAAAACTGCTGGAGAAAAAGCAACAAAAAGAGCTGTAGCTATGCCTCCCCACTTATTGCTGAAAAATTTACCAAGAAAATATGCAATTACAACAGAAAGTAAAATCATTAAAACCGGCATAATATTTGCAACCTGCATTATTGTAAGGTTACCGAAGAAGTTTGCCGGGAGGTATATGATTGCCATACCATATTCATAACCGAACCATCTGTTGCTTGGTCTTCCCGGAGGAAAATGAGAATAGATATCCCAAGAAGGGACTCTGTAATTGTTTTCAATTGTTTCATTCGCTTTTCTCAAGAAGAACCATGTATCTGCTTGTGTTAATACAGAGGTATCAGAATAAGTTTGCATTCTGACATTAAGTGCAAGGAACAAAATCATAGCTAGTAAAATAAGATGCCAATGAGTTTTTCCGAAATTGAAAATTTTATTCAACAGAGTCATCATCTTTTCAACTCTAAATTTTTTCTGACTTTTCTTGCTTCAAGAAAATATAATCTTAGAAAATACAAAAATGCACTTGTGTTGAAGGGTAATTTTTTAAAATCTCCCAATCTCTTAAGAATAAAAGATGGTCTCAGATAAAATCTTCGATATGCGTTAACAGAAATTTTGAACATTTCTTGTGAAGAAAGGTTTGAATAATCATATATGGGAGGTTTGGAGGGATCCCAATTGGGTCCTTCTGGAATATTTCTTAAATATTTTTTCTCTTTTAGATAATTATAAAAAACAGTTCCTCTTATTGGAACGGCGAGAGAGAAAGAGGTTATGTCTGGTTTAATCTTGTTAATAATCCAATTAATTGTGTTATGCATTGTTTCTTTTGTTTCTGCTGGGAAACCCATTGTCACAAATGTCATCAATCGCATACCAAGTTTCTTAACATTTTCTGCAGCTTTTTCTATATCTTCAACTTTCTCATTTTTTCCCATACTGTCTAAAACTTCTTGGCTTGAACTATCTGCACCCATACAAATAGTATGGCAACCCGCTTCTTTCATTAGTTTTAAGATATTGTAAGGAATACAATCTGCCCTAGCATTGCAAAACCAAGAGAAATTATAATTATTTCTTATCATCATTTCAAACATCCCTTTAGCCCAATCAAAAATTTGTGGAGTATTACCGAATGGGAGTTCGCAATCAAGGAACTTAATCTCTTTTATTCCTAATTTTTTTATTAAATTAAATTCTTCTTCCATACTTTCGATAGAACGATGACGTAGGGGATTAAGATAACGAGTTAGACAATGGTAACATTGGTTTTTGCATCCCCTTGAACAAATTGTCATCGTCATTGGTTCTTTAATAGATAAATAGTCCTCGTAAAGATGGATATGGGGAAGTACTCCCTCATGATTTGGGATTCCCAGACTATCAAGATCGAAACATAAGTTTCCATTTTTATTCTTAATAATTTTTCCATCTTTTCTCCAATAAATTCCTCCAACTTTACTTCCGTCATAACTGTTTTGAATTAAATGTAAAACTGGTAATTCTGGGTCTTGAAATGGAACGAAATCAATGAAAGAAAATTTTTCAAGTAAGTTATAAGGTGAAGATTCCATAGCAATGTTTATTGGTATTGTGATAATTTTTTCATCCACAGATTTTGCTATTTCTGCAATTTTAACATCATTTTCAATAGTGAAAGCAGTGGTGGTAAAAACCACACACTTTGGTTTTTCTTTTTCAATAATTTTTTTAATATCTTTTTCATTATGTTTAAGATTAAGAGAATCGTAGATTTTGTTTGATATGTTATGCTTATTAAGTAACCCCGAGATTATCATAAGGTCTAGCGGAGGATAGGCAACCTTGCTTTTGAATGTCCCTATTGAAGCTATTTGGCGCATTACTCCAAATTTACTACCAAAAATTGGTGGTTCAATCAACAATATTTTCATTTCATTCACTTATCTTATATAAACCAATTTCATTTCCCATTAAAAATTCCCAGTGCTTTTCAAAATCTGGTAATTTTGGAATTAATATATAATTTATTTTTTTACCAGTTTCTTTTTCTATCCAATTTATCTCCCCTATCAAATTATCATAAGTTTGTATTTTACCACCATAAAACTTATTAACAAATTGGCTTTGGTATTCGAGTTCAGGAAAGTTATGAATTTCTCTATTGCTAATCAATCTAACCCACATGTCTTGGGTTGCCATTGCTACAAAAATTGATTCATTTTTGGGAACTACTTTTTGTATCTCTTCATAAAATATAATATAATCTTTGTTCAAATCTGGCTTAATTTTTGAAAAAAATGACCTTTGATAAGATATAAAACTAAATGAAAGGACAATTATCACTAGAATTAAACTTATGGGAATCCGACCAGAAGTAAGAGATGACTTATGGGGTTTCATTTTTTTAAGTGAAAACCCAAATAGCAGAAAAGCTGGTATGAAAAGTTCATTAAAAAACCTAGGAGATAAGTTGAAAAAGTTTATCAATCCGAAAAAAATTGCAATTAATGTAAATATAATGAGAAGATTCACAAATTCTTTATTTATATCCCATTTAGATTTGATAAAAAATAAAATTATTATTCCTAAAACAAGCGGGATTAGAAATATAAAATCCATATCAAAGGTACTCAATTGAATTCTGGTGAAGTAAAGGAAGTCAGAAAGTGTAACTGGTTGTCCCACTGTTTTTATAGCAAATGGTGGTAAGGAAACCATACCATACCATTGTTGATAATGCCCCGCTTTTTGTGGAGAGCTTCTGATTAGATTCGGCGAGGCTATAAGTAATGCAAGTAAAATCGAGATGAGGATATACTTCTTCTTATAATATAGTGACCAAATCAGCAAGGATGCCCCTAATAAAATTGCTGGCATCCAATGTGTTAGGATTAATAAAACCAAGCATGTCGTGAGAAGAATGACTTTTTTCCAATTGTCTTTGAAATAAATCAAAACAATTAAAGCGAGTAATAATATGGCGTTTCCAGCCAAGTTCGCATACTCTCCCCACATTATTTGATATGCGGTTTGGAAAGAAAGGGCAAACATGATCATTATGACTGCCGTTATTTTCCAGTCTTTGGTTAGCAATTGCATCAAAATTCCAGCAAGAATTATGGTTAAAATAGCGAACATATTCCCAGCAAGAATGACTGCCTTAAAAGAATTGACAAAAAACATAAAAAAGGCAGAAACATAATGAAAAACAGGCTGATAGTCATAA
>JAUWXZ010000048.1 GCA_030616125.1 Candidatus Aenigmatarchaeota archaeon | reverse complement strand
TGAAAAAATAAAAAATGATTTAAGAAAAAATTTAGTTGACAAAGAGGTGAAAAGAGGAAAAGAAAAAGAAGTTGTTATCGATGTTTTAAGAAAAAGTCTGTTAGAAATTTTGTCGATTCCAAAACTTAACTTGGAAGAAGTAATTGAAAAAGCAAAAAAAGAAAAAAGACCTGCTGTCTTGATTTTTCTTGGAATGAACGGTGTGGGTAAAAGTTTGAGTCTATCCAAAGTAGCTAAATGGCTAAAAGATAAGGGCCATATTCCAATCTTGGCAGCTGGGGACACTTATCGCGCGGCTGGCATTCCTCAACTGGAAAAATATGCAGAGATGATCAAAGTTCCTGTTATTAAACAAAAATATGGAAGCGATAGTTGTGCTGTTATTTTTGATACAAGAAAAGCCGCAGAAGCCAGAGGTAATGATGTTGTTTTAGCAGACACAAGTGGAAGAATGCACACTGATAAAGATTTGCTAAACGAGCTAGCAAAAATTGTTCGTGTAAACAAGCCAGATTTAAAAATACTGATTCTTGATAGTTTAAGTGGCTCTGATGTTTTGAATCAATTTGAACTATTTGACAAGGCCGTGAATGTAGATGCTGTAATATTTTCAAAAGTAGATGTGAATGAAAAGGGAGGAAACATATTCTCAATTTGTTATTCTTTCAAAAAACCCATTCTATTCCTTGGAAATGGACAAATGGCTGACAGCTTAGAAGCCTATAACCCTGAAAGAATAGTCAACAGCCTAATAGGATGAGCTATTATTTTTCTTAACCCCAAATAATATTTGATGGTTACAAACTGGTATTCTTTAGAAAGCAAAGAAATTTTGAGAGAATTTAAAACTAATGAGAATGGATCGACTTTGGTTGCAAATAAAATTGGAGATAAGTTTTTTGGGAAATAGTCAGTAAATTTATAAATACGAAGAATTAGTTTATTGGTATTATGCTCGAGAATCTAGGAAGAGGACTTAGTAACTTAGTAAAAAGACTTGTAACAAGTACTAGCATAGATAAAAAAGCTGTAGAGGAAATTCTACAAGATTTAAAAAAAACCTTGCTTCAATCAGATGTTGATATTAAACTGACAGACGAGCTAGTTAAGAATGTAAGAAAAAAATGCTTGGAAGAAAAAATTCCTGCTGGTTTAACTCTAAGAGAACATGTCCTAAAAGTAATTTACAAGGAACTGGTAAACTTTTTGGGAGAAAACCCTTCTGAATTGATTGGAAAGAAAAAAATAATGTTTGTTGGTTTGTTTGGTTCTGGTAAAACCACTACCATTGCGAAATTGGCGAAATATTTCCGGAAGCAAGGATTAAGACCTGCTTTGGTTTGTTGTGATTTGCATAGACCTGCAGCACCGGAACAATTGCAAGAGCTTGCAAAACAAATAAATGCTCCTTTTTTTGTTGGAGAAGATCCTTACTTGTCTGCTAAGAATGGTTTAGAAAAATTTAAAAATTATGATGCAATCATTTTTGATACTGCTGGAAGAAATGCTTTGGACAAAAAATTGGCAGATGAACTGAAAAAACTCGGGGAAATCATCAAACCTGAAGAAGTTCTTCTAGTAATTCCAGCTGATTTAGGTAAGGTTGCTAGAGTGCAATCAGAGGAATTTCACAAACTGGCTAACATCACTGGGGTAATTATAACAAAAATGGATGGAACTGCAAAAGCAGGAGGTGCACTGGTTGGAACTTCGGTCACGGGAGCAAAAGTTAAGTTTATTGGTACTGGAGAAAAACTTGAAGATTTTGAAGTTTACAACCCAGAAAGGTTTGTTTCTCGCTTGCTAGGTTTGGGTGATTTACAAACTTTGCTTGAAAAGGCTAAGGAAGCCGAGTTCAAACCTGAAAAGATAGAAAAAGTTATTGAGGGGAGATTTAATTTACAAGATTTCCAAGAACAAATAGAATCAATGCAAAAAATGGGTCCTTTGAAGCAAATTACAAAAATGATTCCTGGCCTTGGGATGATGAAATTACCAGAAGAATTGCTTGAACTGCAGCAAGAAAAAATGAAAAATTATAAGCATATTATCCAAAGTATGACCAAAGAAGAAAAAGAAAATCCTGAAGTTATTTCTGCATCACGAATAAAAAGAATTGCTCGCGGCTCAGGAAGACCAGAATCAGAAGTTAGGGAGTTACTAACTCAATACAGTAAGACGAAAAAATTCATGAGAAAATTAGGAGGAAAAGCTGGCCTAGAAAGAGGAGCTTTTAAACAGTTAGCAAAAAGGTTTGGATTCAAATTATAAATTATTGAGAGGTTTATGACGCTTTTTTTTAATTAGGGATGCCTCCTTGAGGTTATGTCTTACAATCTATTCTCAATTTGGTTTGTTGAAATTAGGGGAAACTTTATTAGGTCATCCAAGAAACCGATACGATGACTTGGAATCATCCCAAATCAGTACTTTGGGGTGAATGTAATGTAGACTATGTATTTCCTTAGAAGTAGTTTCCATTGGCGATCTAAACTTATTTGCATAGTCAATTTAATATTGAAAAAAAATGATATGTAAAATCTTTCTATTCTAGAAAACATATTTTGGAGTTTTCATTTTTGATAGTTAATATTATTAAATCTTGATGCCCCTAAGTTGTTTTATGAAAATAGTAACAAAAGCGATAGAAATTCTAAAAAATCCTATCTGCGACAATTGTTTAGGACGTGAGTTCTCAGAACTGCTTAGTGGCTATTCTAATGAACAAAGAGGAAAAGTCATTCGTCAATTCATCGGCTTTCTAATAGATTCTGATGAAAAAGTAGAGGTTGATCTTTCAAATTTTTATGGAATTAAGTTCAGAAATGTTAAGATTAAACCCCAAAGACCAAAAAAATGCAAAATATGTAAAAATTTTTTTCAAGAAAAAATTGATAAAGTGGTAGAAAAAATTCGGGAAAAAATAAAGGGGATAGAGTTCAATACTTTTTTGATTGGTTCTATAATTCTTGATGAAATGGTAAAGGCTCAAGAAAACGTTTGGGCTAAAGTTGGTATTGAGTATGTGGAACCAATTAAATCAGAAATCAATCGCGAATTGGGGAAAAGGGTCGAAAAATTAACTGGAAAAAAATTTGATTTAAAAAATCCTGATGTTACAGTATTGGTTGATTTGAATACTGACAGTATAAGAACTCAAGTTAGAAGTTTGTATGTTTTTGGAAGATATCAAAAATTTGCTCGAGGAATACCACAAACAAAATGGATTTGTCCTAAGTGCAAAGGAGGGGGCTGTACATATTGCAATGGAAAAGGAAAGCTGTATCCTACTTCAATTCAAGAAATCATAGAAAAACCTTTGTTAAAGGTTGTAAAAGCAAAAAAATCAAAGTTCTCCGGTGCCGGAAGGGAAGATATTAATGCTAGATGCTTGGGTTTTAGACCTTTTGTTATTGAGTTGATAAAACCAATTAGAAGAAAAATTGATTTGAAGAAAATAGAAAAACAAATAAGCCGCTCAAAAAAAATTAAAGTGAAAGGATTAAAATTTACAGGAAAGGACCTAATTAGAAAATTGAAAACAGCGAGAATTGATAAAACTTACTCTACAAAAGTTGAATTTAAGAAAAAAATTGATAAAAATAAACTTAAAAAATTAAAAGATTTATTAAAAGAGCCGATCTTGCAAAAAACTCCTTTGCGTGTAGTTCATAGGAGGACTGATAAATTCAGAAGGCGTGCAGTAAAGAAAATTTCCTGGAAAATTCTAGGTAACAAAAAATTACAGCTTAAAATTAGATCAGAATCCGGGCTCTATATAAGAGAATTAATTACAGGGGATGAAGGAAGAACTCAGCCAAATATAGCTGATTTGTTAGGGAATAAAGTAAAGAAAATAGAACTAGATGTTATAAAAATACACGAAAAATAAATTTTTATTAATTTGTTTAAACCTAGGTAAAATATTATGGCTAGAAAATCGAGAGGTTTTAGAACCAGAACAAGAAGAAAATTAAGACAAAAAGTTAGACCTAGTATTACAAAATTTCTTCAAGAATTTAGAAAGGGTCAGAAAGTTATTATTTTGCCCGAGCCCTCTTCACATCGAGGAATGCCCCATCCTAGATTTAAAGGAAAAAGTGGTAAAATTATAGAAAAAAGAGGAAGAAGTTATTTGGTTGAAATTTTAGATGGGAACAAAGTTAAGAAAATTATAGCAAGGCCTGAGCATTTAAAAAAAATTTAAATGCCACTGTTCTAAATATCATATAAGTAATGATGATGTTGAAAGCTGAAGTAAAAAATTC
>JAUWXZ010000064.1 GCA_030616125.1 Candidatus Aenigmatarchaeota archaeon | reverse complement strand
CAGGTATTTTGGACAAGCAAAATACCTGGTGCTACCTGCATAAGGTTCCAAAGAATTTAGAAAATAAATAAACAAACGATCTTGAAAAAATAATGTGGTAGCTAAGTTACTCAGGGCGGAGGGAAAAAGCGTGGCAATGAGGACGAGGAAGAACAGCATATTGTTGCTTTTAATTGCAATATTAGTTTTTATAATTGGAAAAGTGATTTTTAGATTGGATTTCTTGAATGGAGAAAAATCGATGAAAAAAGATACTTTGCTAGTTGCGCATCGAGGACTATCTGCATCTTATCCTGAAAACGGTTTTGCTGCTTTTAAGGCGGCTCTTAAATTTGCCGATATTATTGAACTTGACGTGCATTTAACTCGAGACAATGTTTTGGTTGTTATACATGATGATACTTTGGATCGAACAACCGATGGACGTGGTAAAGTTGCGGATTTTACCTTGAAAGAAATAAAGGATTTAGATGCTGGAAGTTGGTTTGGGGAAGAATTTTCAGGAGAGAGAATTCCAACCTTAGAGGAAGTTTTAAAGTTTGTTAAAGGTAAAATTAAACTTAACATCGAAATTAAAAATATAGAAAACGAGAATTTAAATTTGAAAACTGTAGAAGAGTGTGTGAGACTAGTAAAAAAGTTTGACATGGTGGAGGACGTGATAGTTTCTTCTTTTGATCATGATATATTATCACATTTAAAAGAAATAGCTCCTAAATTTAGAATTTATCTTATTTTTGGAAAGAGAAATCGTCATCATTTTTATAATCTGATTAAGCAGAATGAATTGGGTTCATATATACAAAAACGTCAAGCTGAGGGAGTAAATATTGGAATTCTTTTGCTTTCTTCTAAGATAGTTGAAGATTTAAAAAAAGTTGGATTGAAGGTTGGGGTTTACACAATAAACGAGCAAAATGTGGCCCAAAAATTTCTGAAACTGGGTGTTAATCTGATTTATAGTAATGCACCAGATCGATTAAAAATTTAAATTTTCTAAGAGAGACTTAGAATAGTTGTGCAAAGATCCAGCGATCTTTACCTTCAAGGTCTTTGTGTGTGTAGGTAGAATGAAAATTGTATTGAGAAAATAATCTTTTGATGCTTTCTACTTGATTAGGTTCTATCTCTAGAACAATTTGAGGTATTTCGAATTTTTCAAAGGCAGGATTTTTCTGAAGAAATTTGGTAGCGCCTTCTAAAATTTTGTCATAAATTTCTATTCCCATTTCGCTATAAACTAAGGCTTTCTTATCTTCCCATTCTCGAACTTCAAGGCTTAAAGCTTTCCATTCTTTTTCTGAAAGATAAGGTGGGTTGCTTATAATCATGTCAAACTTGATGTTTGGAATGGAATTGTAAACATCCGAGATAATAAATTCTGCGTTTTCAATTTTATTATGTTTTTTATTTTCTTCCGCCAAGGTGATTGCTTTGGGATTTATGTCGGAGCCGATGACTTTAAAATTTGGAAATTCTTTTGCTAACGCTAGTGCGATGCAGCCACTACCTGCTCCAATATCGAGAATTGTTGGTGGACTCAAAATTTGATTGGAAGGAATTTTTTTTAGTTGCTTAATTAACCAGGAACACCACTCTTCTGTTTCTGGTCGTGGTATCAAGACCGGAGGTTTTACAATTATTTCAATATTGCAAAATGGAACATTGCCCAAAATGTATTGAATCGGTTTTTTTTCTTTTATGCGGTCATGAAGCCATCGTTCTAATTCTTTTTGTTTACCTTTGGATAGCTGAAAATCTTTTTCCAAAAGAAGAAAGGCTTTCTTTTTTTGGGTCAATTTTTCAATAAGCCACCATGATTCTTGAAAGGCTAATTGCTCATCTTTACAAACGACAGAAAGCCTTTTGGATATTTTTCTTGCGACTTTAAGAGCTTCATTCTCCATTATTATTTTGCTCTCTTAGTAAAGTTTGAACATATTCAACTTTTTACCAAAGATAGCATAAAAGGATCAATGATTGGAATTCTTTAGTTTTATTTAAAACATTCATGGTTTTTCACCATTTTTAATTTAAGTTTGGTTTTATCCATATTTTTACTTCATCCTTTGATGCAGTGACAATTGTGTTACCTTTAGGAACTATATCTATAAAGTAAACCTCTCCTTGGTGTCCTCGAAGTTCTTGAAATTCTGTGAATTGATCATTTTGTTTTACCCACACCTTTGCTGTTTTATCTTTTGATCCGCTAACAATGATATTGCTATCAGGGGTTATAGCTACTGACAAAATATAATCTGCATGTCCACGGAGGGTTTGAATATTTCTAGATTGATAATTTTTTACTATTACGTTGCAGTAATCTTTAGTAACAATAGTATTTTGATTTGTTGCTGCTGAAAACAACAGTATCCAATTGATATGAAGAGTTTTAAACTCACTTAATTGACCATCATTTTGTTTAAGCCATATTTTTGCTAAACCGTATTGAGGTCTAGTAATAGTGGTATTGCCATCTGGTGTTGTTATCTTAAAATCTTGATGCCAATTAAGAGTTTGAAACTCTGTGAATTGATCGTTATTTTGTTTAATAAACACTTTTACTGTTTTATCGTCAAATCCAGTAATAATGGTTTTTCCATCTGGAGTTATCATTACTGAGGAAAAACTTTTTTGGTGTTCTTGAAGAGTTTGAGTGTTTTCGAAAGGCATTATTTTTTGGATTTTTTCTTTGATCTCCAGAGAAAGTTCTCCATGATTTTGTAGATATTCTCTTAATTTAGGGAGATGTTGTAGTGTGTTTAGACACAAGTTGCTTAGGTTAGGAACAGTTGCCTTCAAAGAAGAGCAGATCAATGTTGCGAAAATGAAAGAAATTGCAAAAAATTGTTTAATGATTTTAGTTAGAGTGTTCATAGAGACCTCTGTTTTGGTAAAACTTTTTTATTCTTGTTTATTTTCAAAATTTAGGAAATCAGCTAGACTGTTGTTCCATACTTTAATTGTTTTGTCATCACATCCACCGACGATGATTTTTGCATCTGGGGTAATTGCTACGGAATTAAACCCTTCTATTTTTTCACTATTATTATCGTAATTTTCAGGTGGTGTACTGTAACTTTTAAGAGTTGCTGAAATTATAAATTGG
>JAUWXZ010000031.1 GCA_030616125.1 Candidatus Aenigmatarchaeota archaeon | reverse complement strand
CTAAAAGTACAGGCATATCAGATTTTGAGCTTACTCGTTTATTATATGGTCTTCTTGAGGATAAAAAAATCATTAAGTTTTATATATACGATACGATACACAATCCTACTAAAAAAATTCCTTTATTAGCGATACATCCTAATTTTGATTATTCAAAAAATAAACCTTAACACTATTAAATTCAAACCCCCAATTTTTAATTATGATTACTTTAAATGAACTTAGAAAATTTCAGAATTTAAAACGAGAACACAGAAAATACACAAATATAGACCCTTTACCAAGAGGAGGAATCATTTATCCAAATGCTAGAAAAGCTTTACAAGAATGGGGAGATGGCTACTCGGTTTGTGACTTTTGTACTGGAAGACTTGATCTAATTAAGAACCCCCCAATTTTTGATTTTATTCATGAAATTTTACCAAAATTTTTGGATGTAGATGTTATATGTATAACTCATGGAGCAAGAGAAGGCATATTCGCGGTGATGCACTCTGTTTGCAAATCAGGGGATACAATTGTGATTGATTCGAATGCCCACTACACAACTTATGTAGCAGCAGAGAGGACTAGGTCAAAAATAAAAGAAGTTCCAAATTCAGGATACCCAGAATTTAAAATTAAAGAAGAGGATTACACAAAGGTGATAGAAGAAGTAAAAAAAGAAACTGGAAAATTACCAACCTTAGTTTTATTAACCTATCCAGATGGAAATTATGGAAATTTATCAGACGCAAAAAAAGTTGCAGAGATTTCTCATGAGTACAATATTCCGTTTTTACTTAATGGAGCATATGCAATGGGAAGAATGCCGATATCGGCAAAAGAAATAGATTGCGACTTTATTATCGGTTCAGGTCATAAATCAATGGCTTCCTCTGGACCGATAGGAATATTGGGAATGAAAAAAAAATGTGAAAATGTTATTCTTGAAAAGTCAAAATATTTTAAAATTAAAGAGATTGAACTTTTGGGTTGCACTTCTAGGGGGGCTGGAATAATAACCATGATGGCAAGTTTTCCTCATGTGGTTGAAAGAATTGAACATTGGAAGGAAGAAGTAAAAAAGGCAAGATTGTTCTCTGGGCAGTTAGAAAAAATTGGAATTAAACAACTAGGTGAAAAACCACATAATCATGATTTAATGTTCTTTGAATCACAAAAACTTTATGATATTTCTAAAAGACATAAACAGAGAGGATATTTTCTTTATCATGAACTTAAGAAAAAAGGTATTGTTGGAATTAAACCTGGCTTAACAAAGAATTTCAAATTGTCTACTTACCTTTTAACAGAAAAAGAATTAAAGACTGTGATTGATGCTTTTAAAGACATAATTGCAAAATTTTAAATTACTAACTTAACAGTTACAGTAAGTGAAAACCATGGTAAAGTTTGATACAAAAAAAATAAAAGAACAAGCTAAAGAAGATTATGAAAAGACATGGTTAGAGTCATCTAGACAAATAGAAAAGGAAGGAAAATTTTTTAACTTACTTGACAAGAGAAAGGAACATGATTTGTTTGATTTAATTGTTAAGGTCAGAAAAATTTTATTAGAATTGGGATTTACAGAGGTTATCGTTCCTTCAATTGTCCAGAAGCAAGATGTCCAGAAGCAGTATGGTCCAGAAGCACCAATAATTCTAGACAGAATTTATTTTTTGGCAGGTTTGGAAAGACCGGATATTGGAATTAATAAAAGAAAAATCCAAGAAATAAAAAAAATCATCCCAGATTTTAATCAAGTTGAAAAACTCCAAGAAATTTTTAGAGGATATAAAAAGGGTAAAATAAAATCAGATGACTTGATAGAAACGCTAGTTAAAGAATTAGGGATAAGGGAAGAACAAGCTACAGAAATTTTTTCAAAAGTTTTTCCAGAATTTAAAAAACTTAAGCCAATTCCTTCTCAGCTTACCTTGCGATCACATACAACAAGCCTATGGTTCCCGATTCTAGCAGAAATGCAAAAAAGAGGGGCTTTGCCAATTCAATTATTTTCAATAGGAGAAAAATTTAGAAGAGAGCAAAAACTAGATCCTACCCATTTATACGAATCTTGGACTGCTTCTTTTGTAATAATGACAGAAGAGATTAGTTTGGAAGATGGTAAACAAATTGTTAAAGATTTTTTTTCAAAGTTGGGTTTTGATGAAATAAAGTTTGTAATAAAAGAAACAACTTCTAAATATTATGCTTTTCAAACTGATTTTGAAGTTTTTGTCAAAAATTCCAAGACTGGAGAAGAAATAGAAGTTGGAAATGGTGGATTTTACAATCCAATAGCTTTAAGCAATTATGATATACCATATTCTGTTTTTAATTTTGGTGCTGGTCTTGAAAGAATTTTAATGATAAAAACTGGGGCTAAGGACATTCGTAAATTAGTTTATCCTTATTTTTACGAAAAAGTTGAGTTTTCTGATTTTGAGATAGCAAATTCAATTAAACTGATAAAAGAACCAGAAACAGGTGAAGGAAAGGCATTGGTAAGTTTGATTATTAAATCGGCAATAGAACATGCAAACGATGCTACACCTACAGAAGTTACTGTGTACGAAAAAGAATTTTTGAATAAAAAAATAGAGGTCAAATTGTTTAAGGAGGAAGCGAACAAAAAATTACTTGGTCCAGCTGCTTTAAATTCTATTGTAGTAAAAGATTCAAATATAATTGGAGCAATACCTTCTCAGCTACCTGAAAATCCAACACGAACAGACTTTACCTATATACATGGAATTGCTAATTTGGTTGCTTACGAAATCGAAAAAGCTATCGATGAAGGGAAAGGGGAAGTTTTGATTGAGATAAAAGATGCAAAGAGTTTGACAGATGTTAACCTACAAATAGAAGAAGTTACTAGGCGTTATATAGAATCGAGCAATAAAAAAATAGACATTCGCGGTCCTGTATTTGTCTGGATAAAAACAATCATAAGTTGAGTTTTTTTATTTAACTTTATTCATCTAAATAATTTTTGAGGAGTTAACAAACTTCTCAAGGCATTTAAATGATTGATTTTACTCGGGTTTGGAACTGGTATTCTCGCGAATCCGTACAAAGGGCAATAGTTGAAGTAGCAAATAATAGAGAAGTTGTTTCTGTTTTTAAAGATCTAAATTTTGGAAAGCGCCCAAACACAATTCAATATCCTGCTGATATTTTGCAAGCGGTGGCAGAAGGTACAGTGGCCTTTCATGCTAGTGTAGAAAGGTGGAGTCAACCAATGAAACTAGACGTTGGGATGACCAAACAGGATCTGGATAATTTGAGAACAGCGTGGGATATTTTTATTGACCCTGATGTAAAAGATTTTGAGATTGCTAAGATAACAACCAAACAAATAATAGAAGCGCTTAAAGATCATGGGGTAAGTAATTATTCGGTTAAATTCAGCGGTGGAAAAGGATTTCATATAGGTATCCCATTTGAATCCTTGCCAGAAAAAATCAATTTCCAACCCACCAACACAATGTATCCTGATTTACTCCACAAAATAATAGGTTACATCAAATGGTATATAAAAGATCAGCTAAAAGAAGAAATCCTTTCCTTAGATACTCCAATTAATTTATCTCAAAAAATTGGTAAACCATTGGCAGAAATTACCAATGAAGAAGGTATAGCACCATTTAAGATTGTATCAATGGATTTATTTTCTTCTAGGCATTTGTTTCGCTTACCCTATAGCCTTCACGAGGAAAATCTGTTAGTAAGCTTACCCATAAAACCAGAAAATCTTGATAAATTTGAAAAAGAGGATGCAAAACCAGAAAAAGTGAAAATTGACGAAAAATTTTTAATCCCAAAAATAAAGTTATACGACGCTGAGGCTTTGGTAATAGAAACATTGGACTGGGCTGCAAGGTATAAGGCTGAGGTAAAAGAAGAATTGCGCATGCCAAAAAAGTTTGTAAAAACTAGATTTGTACCTGAACAATTTTTTCCACCCTGCATGATACAAATACTCAATGGTTTGGCAGATGGCAGAAAAAGATCAGTTTTTATTTTGGTCAATTTTTTGAGGAACATGGGTTGGGATCTAGAGAAAATAGAAAAAAGGTTGAACGAATGGAATGAAAAAAATTATCCACCATTGAGAACAAATTATTTGCGTACTCAATTAAGATGGCATTTCAGACAAGATAGAAATCTTTTACCTCCAAATTGCGATAATGTTAATTTTTATCAAGATATTAAGGTTTGTAATCCAGATTCAATATGTAAAGCTGGAACTGGTAAGATAATAATTAAAAATCCTGTGAGCTATCCTTTTAAGAAATTAAAAAAAGCCAAGAAATTACGTTAAATATCTATTAATGCTTTCAACATCCGGTTTAAGTTAAGCTGTGGGGTTTTTAAATTTTTCTATTTAAGTCTAATAAATGAAGCAAGTGACAAACCCATTGGTTTGTAAGTTTGGTGGGACGGTTTTTCCGGGAAGAAATTATTCTAAAGAATTTTCTGATGCAGCAAATTGTGTTCTCAATCAACAAGAAAGGGGATATACGCCGATCGGTGTGGTATCTGCTCCCAAAGGCATTACTGATATGTTACTTGGTATGTGGGAAGAAAAACATGGTCCGGTCAGTACATTCGTTTACTGGGATGTTGCTAATCTAAGAGAAAAATGTCATAAAATGTCAGAAGGTCATGATGATTTATGCCAGAAATTAGAAGGCGAATCAAGAAAATTAGAGGAGTTGTTGATAGATAGAAGAGAAAAAGACAAGGCTTTATTAATAGGAGAAAACATTTCTGGGATTTGTCTATCGGCTGCTATAACTAGAAGGGGACATGAATCTGTATATCTAGACGGATACGAAGCCGGGGTTGTTGTGAATCCTTCAAAGGTACCACAAGAAGAGAAGAGTATCACAAATATTAGAAAAAAATTAAATAGACATTTAGATACTGAAAGTAAAACAATCCCGATCATCGGAGGATATGGTGGCAAATGCTCAAAAACAAGAAGACATAAGTTGATGGGAAGAAACAGCACCGATGTCACTGGTGCCCTTGTTGCGGCAGCTACAGGTGCAACGAAATACGAAATAATAAAAAAAGTGTCAGGCATTTATCGAGTTGAACCAGAGTTTGGAAATTATGGAACAATTCCTTCAATGCACTATGATGAAGCAATTGAATTGGGGTGGAGAGGCGTTAGAGTCGTTCACCCATCCGCAGTTAGGGTAGCTAAAAAATACAACATTCCAATTCATGTTAAGAATTTAGAAGGCGCTCCCGGCACTTTAATTTCTAATAAAACATCGACCACAAAGAAACGCCCAGTGGCAGCTATATCTGCAAGTCATTTTTATATGCTGACAGTTCTGGATGAAATTATGGATGTAAAAGGAATCGGAACAGGCTACTTATCTCAAATCTCAGGGATTTTGTCTAATCATAAAATTGACATATTTAACAATTTTTCATCGTCTTTTTCAATTTCTGTAATAATCTCGCCTAGTGAGCGAGTGATAAATGGCGAACCAGTAGAACAAATTCTAGAGAGGAGTTTGCGAAAATATGGTCGCAAGCCCGAAAGAATTGAAGGGAAAACTGTAGGTGGTATAAACATTGTGGGGAAAGGCATAAAAGGTCGACGTGGAACGCTTGCAGAAGTTTCTGGTGCTTTAGCTAAGAATGGTGTTAACGTGGTGGCAGGAACACTAAGTGATGAAGCAAGATCTCCGAATATGGTTTTCTGTGTGGATAAAAAACTTTTGAAAAGAAGCGTTAGTGCACTTTGTAAGAAACTTTTTTCTTAAAAATTAAACTTATATAATTCTATTCAAGTATTATTTAGTGATAAAATGTCAGAGACAATTACCTTCGAGCTAATAAGAAAAATTCAAAGAGAAGAGCAAAGAGTTCCAAAACTCACAAAATTACCGGAGAATTTTTATCAGAATGTGAAAGCCTATTTAGACCAAAAGAGAAAACTATCGGACAAAAAAGTTGCTTTAGAATCAACAAATATTGAGAGATTGATAGAGGATGTTTTTAATCGAAGAGAAAGGAAGATTTTAAACCAAGCAATAATAACCGCAAGAATAAACATACCTCCAGAAAATTTAACCAAAGAAGAAAAAGAATTTTTTGATCAATTGGTTAGTTTAATAAAACAAAGAAGAAAACTTGAATTAAATTCTATATTTGCTTTACGGAAAGAAGAATTGGTTTCTTTGGTCGTTTTTAAAGAAGATACGCCAGAGTTTGTGGGATCAGATGAAAAAACCTATGGCCCATTTAAAAAAGGAGATATGGCCAAATTACCAGAAGAGAATATTAAAGTTTTATTAGAGAGAAAAATTGTAGAGAAGTTTAAGGTGAGTAAGTGAAATTCCCAAAAAAAGTTAGAATATTTTGCCCCTATTGCAAGAAACACACTGAACATCAAGTAGAAATAGCTAAAAAAAGACCAAGAGGAAGTATGACTCATGGACAGAGATTAATGAAAAGAAAACTCAAAGGCTATGGTAGTTTTCCCAAGCCGAAACCAACAGGCAGAGAAAAATCAAGTAAAAAAGTAGATTTAAGGTTTAAATGCTTGGCCTGTGGAAAAAAACACACCAAAGGTAAAGGATGGAGAGCTAAAAAGTTTGAATTGGTGAAAGTTTAAATTAAAAAAATTATCCTACTCTTTGGAATTAAATTTTTTTTCTTGGTATATTCTTTGCTTTTGAAAGTTTTTTTCTTAGTTCTCTTAGCTCTTCTTCCAAATTTTGTTTTAGTCCTTCTCTTAATTCAGTTTTTAATTTTTCTATATCCGCTACCTCTTTAGTTTTCTCCAATTTTTTTGGTCTGAAAAAATTTTTTATAATTTCCCATAAACTTGGAGCTGAAAATTCTTCTCCTATCAGAGATGCTGCAAGTTTTTCAAGTTTT
>JAUWXZ010000055.1 GCA_030616125.1 Candidatus Aenigmatarchaeota archaeon | reverse complement strand
GGCCCCTTTGGTCATTATCTCATCAAAAATTGGAAATTATTAGACAATATTGAAATAGTACATGAATCGGTTGAACATCTAAATAACATTCTTGTTAGCTATTTGAAAGAGAGATTAGCTGTTGTGGCCTGTGCACCTTTTAAAACTTGCAAGTATGTTGGAAAGGGTAAGTTTGATGTTAATGAGTTATGGGAATTTGGAAGCCAATTAGAAGAAAAAGAAATATTATCAAGTTATGGGGATATTGTGCAAGCTTATGGGATAAAGGGAAGGTACAACGGTTATGAAGTTATATCTGGAGATGATTTAAGCGTTTATTTAGCTGAATTATGTGGAGCGGATAAATTAATTATGGCCATGGAAGTTGATGGATTATATGATAAAAATCCAAAAAAATATCCAGATGCAAAATTGATTGAAAAAATAAAATCGGATCAAGAAGTTTCAATTCTTACTGAGAAAGGAATTGACGTGACTGGCGGAATTAGAGGAAAAGTTAGAAAAGTTCAACCAGTCGCACGAAAAGGGATAAAATGTCAGTTTATAAGTGGTTTAATTGAAGGCAATATAAAGAATGCTTTATTAGGAAGAAAAGTTAGGGGAACTTTAATCCATTAGTAAATCCATGTCCCAAGATTCTAAGATCCTTGTTAATTTTAATATTTTTCCTGATGAGAAAAGGAAGTTTAATTGTTTATCAGAAAATTTATCTAGAATTTTTCTGTACAGTAATCCTCTCCTAATTGATTTTTCAAGTTTTTCCTTCCATTTTTTATCATATTCTTTTTTCAGAAAGTTTGAATCAAATCTGCTTTCTTTTAATGCTTTAACACACGTAGTGGCACAATATTCTGAAGCTGTTAATCCATAAATTATTCCACCACCAGAAAATGGTTTTACTTGGCATGCAGAATCTCCAACTAAAAGAATTCTATTAGAAACCGTATTTTTCATTAAACCAAATCTTATTAGCCCACCAACATTTGGTTTTTTGATTTTTCCTATTCTTTTTTTTTAAAAATTTTTCAAAATAATATTCACAATTAGTCTTTGTTGCTAATCCTACTCTAGCTTTATTTTCATTTTCTGGAATAACCCAAGAAAAAAATTCTGGAGCTATAGAGCTGAACCAGAGTTCTACTGAATCAGGATCAAAATTTGCATTTACCGTAGCTTGAATTCCCATTAATAAATTATTCGGTTGAACGATATTTGCTTGCTTTGCTACCTTGGAATTGACCCCATCTGCTCCTATTAACAACTTTGTTTTGAATTCTCCTTTGTTTGTTTTTACTTCAATCATTTCATCAATATGTTTAAAATTTTCAAACCTTGTAGAAGTCTTAATTTTTGCTCCACTTTCCATAGCCTTTTTAGCCAGATATTTATCAAGTTTCACTCTGTCAATAACATAGACTGATTTTTTTGATCTTAATTCAAAAAATTTTCCAGAAGGTGAAAAAAATTTTGCTCTATTAACTTTATTAATTATTATCTCTTTTGGTAATTTTGGCAATAAATTCAATAACCTCCAACTTACCAACCCTGCACATTTTTTGGGCTTCCCCACTTCACGATGCTCTTCTAAAACTAAAACTTTATAACCTTTTCTGCAAATTAGTTCTGCGGTTCTACATCCTGTTACAGAAGCACCAACAATAATTACATCGTACAATTTACCTACCAAATTTTCTTTGTACAGAATTAAACCATTTAATTGCCTTTACCAATTCTTTTTTTGAAAAATCTGGCCAGAGAGTGTTTGTAAAATATATCTCTGCGTAAGCTGTTTGCCATAAAAGAAAATTAGATAATCTTGACATTCCACCTGTGCGAATTAACAGATCGATTGGTGTTGGGACCATCAGATTTTTTTGGATTTCTTTCTGGGTTATTTGAATCCTTCCCGACTTAAGAATTTTTAATGCAATTTTTTTAAATACTTCTGTCAATTCAAAGTGTGAACCATAGACAATCAAAACATTCAAAAACTTTTTCTGGTATTTTGCGGTTTTTTGCATTATTCTTTCCATCATCTTAACAAGATCAGGAGGTAGTCTTTTAAAATCGCCACAAAATTTAATCTTAACTTCGTATTTATCAAAAATGTTTCCTTTCTTTTCCCACTTCTTACAATACTTTCTAAATAACCCAAACAATTCTTTAACTTCATTCTTAGGTCTGTTTAAATTTTCAGTAGATAAAGAATAAACTGAAACTTGGTGGATATTTAACTTTAAACACCACTCTAGAAATTTTTCAAAGATTTCAGCACCATACCTATGTCCCATCCAACCAGGCATTCCTTTAGCTTTAGCCCATCTTCTGTTTCCATCAATAATTACTCCCAGATGATTCGGAACTATCATTTTTCCCACTTATACTTTTATTAAATTTGAGTCAGTTAAATTCTTAAGTCTTTTGTTTTTGAGTAAAAAATCATTTTCTATCCTACAACCACCCAACCCCCTTACGTATATAGCAGGTTCTATTGTAAACACCATATGTTCTTGGAACTTTATTTTTTTCAATCTCTCCCATCTTAACCTTTTTTTATTCCTTAATTTTTTTGGCATACCTATTGTTGGAGGTTCATGTATCTTAAGACCGATCCCATGACCAAGGCTATGAAACATATTAAAACCATGTCTTTTCAAAAAATTGTCCACTTTTTCATATAATTTCCAACAAGGCATACCAATTTTTATAGAGGTAATTGCAATTTTATACGCTTGTAAAACAGTCCTTATAATTTTTCTTTCTTTTTTTCCAATGTCACCTTTTACGAAAGGGGCAGTTATATCAGTTCTATATCCTTTATAGCAAGCTCCGAAATCCACATATCCCATACCGGTAATTAATTTATCAGTGGCTCTTGGTTTTGGATGCATCATGGCAGACCTTTTGCCGCATGCAACAATAATTCGGAAAGATGGTCTAGCATTTTGTTCTTTTAATTTTTTTCTTATTCTATGTACAATTTCTTTTTCTGTAATTTTATCTTCTTTCAAAGACTGCTCAATTATTTTTATACATGAATTAGAAATTTTAGCAGATTTCTCGAGAAGTTTTATTTCTCGTTTTGTCTTGACCATCCTCTTTAAAGTTGAAGCACTAAAAACTTTCAATCGAACCACTTTTATTTTCCAGCTACTTGGACATCTTCAAACTTCACATAAGGCATTATACCACTAAATGACGTAGAGCCTGAAACAATCTCTATCTGCTTTGAAATCCCAGAAACTTTATTTAAAATTTTCAAAATATTTCCAGAGATTATACCACCCTTAATTCCTGAAGTAAGTTCACCGTCTTCTATGTATACAGCATTTCTTATCTCTGATGCAAAATCACCAGATTCTGCACTTGGATTAAGCCATGAGAATTTATGAACAAGAATACCATGGTTCGTTTCTTTAATTAAGTCATCTAAACTTTTCTTTCCAGGATTAATCATGAGGTTTGCTGGTTGATTGAGTGGGCCTATCAAGAACTTATCATCGATTGAATAGGATGTTTTCCTCTGTCTCAAGCCATTTCCAGTGGATTTTTTTTTCATAGATAAGCCATAGTATTGGTCATATAGAAATCCTCTGTATATTCCCTTATCTATTATTTGATTTTTTC
>JAUWXZ010000030.1 GCA_030616125.1 Candidatus Aenigmatarchaeota archaeon | reverse complement strand
TAGTATTAAATAATTTTTATCACGTGGTGTCATATTATTTTGAATTTATTTCTACAATTTTAATTTCCTCTTTTGTTAATCCGTAGAATTTATAGATTATTTAATTAAATTTTCCTTTTCTTTATAACCTCTTAAATATTTTTCTAACGTTTAAAAAATTAATCGTAAAATAATTCCTCCAACAACAGTAATGATTATTCCTATAATTATTGGAGTAAAATATTTCTTTAAAAATGATTCGTTTTTTCTTTTGGTGTAAGTTTCTTTATTTTGGGGTAGCTTATTCTGTTGTTCATTTTTATCTTTTTGTTCTTTGATATTTTTTGTTAAAACTCGAAATTGTATTTCTCTTATTTCTGGTGAATACTCTTTTGGTGGATAAATTTTTCTAACCAATTCTAACAAAAGTTCTTTGTCTTGTTGAGAAAGTTGTTCCACTTTCTCAATTTTTTCTGGGGGTACATAAATCCAAAAAGTTGAAATAACAGAAAATGTATAACTACCATACTGACTAGACTCTTCTACCTCAGAAACACAACTCTCTAACAATATTGCCAAATCATTACGCCCTCTTGATTCCAAAAGTTTTTTAAGGGTAGCGACATCTTCTATTCCTTTTCTTTGTTTTTCGCTTTCTGTTTTTATTAGTTTGTAACCACGGGGACGCGGTTGAGATTGATTCAGTGGCATATTAAGTGTTTGTATTTTGTATATAGTTTTTTGTGATGGTTTTTAGCACTCCAACATTCCCACTATTACAAGCCTGAAGGACTAATAGGTAATTTTGGTCTATTTAATAAAGAAAGGAGCATGGTTTCATATGCAATTTTTAAGTCTGTTACATCTCTAGAATCTACCTCCGTAAAACCCGAATGAAAAATGTCGTTTCTTATTTTCTTCAAGCTTTCTTTTTTTCCACTAGAACACATTATTCTAGCAATAGCATATCTAATATTGATATCAGATTCTTTTTTAATTAGGGTTTTGACTCGACGACGAAATTCTTCCACTTGCTTGGGAAAGTTCCGTAAATCCTTCTTACATTTTTTACCATCACATTTCACCACAGTTAATTCCTCATGAGATGGATATAAAAGAACCTCTAAAGCAATATATAAAAATCCGAACTGTTGGTAAGACTCAATCTGACTTAAAGCTTGTCTATACCAAATTAAGCTTTTGACGATTCGCTTTTCCATATCATTCCTCTCTTTTCCTTTTTTGTACAAAATATTAATTATCCTTTTACCCATTCTGCTTTTCGTGAATAGTTGGAATTTATCATTATCAATAATTAAATCATTAAAATAATACAAGCCAACACTTTTTGAGCCGAAACCCGTTGAAGTTCCATCAAGTCTTCTAACATACCAATTACAAAAACCCAATTGTGCTCTTCCTTCTATATCCATATAAACTTTACCCCTTATCTGGCTACCTTTTCCAATTTCAATATTGAAAAAAGTTAAAATGGTAAAGGCTCTTTCCAGCTTTGAATAAGCTTTTAAGAAAGCATCTTTTCGATATGCCCTAACTGAAACTAAGGCGGTAGCAGTTAGGCCTTCTTTTTTATAAGACTCTAATAGCTTTTCCTTTCCCTTTTTTGTCGTGAAAAACTGGCCAAATAGTTCCCATCTAACTTTGCCTGGTGGTGAAATTTTGACTTCACCAAAAGAAATTACATTATCTGTCTCAATGCCATGAATAGGAATAGCCAACTCTACTTCTTTTAACTCATTATTTTTCTTTTTTGAATCTGATTTTTTATTCATTTTAAATACTTTGGCTAAAATTGATTGGTTTTTAAAAAAGTCAGAAATGTCCCTATTTTTTTGCAATATTTATCAATAAAAGGTACTTGACCCCTTTTTTGTGTTAGCCAGTTATTTTGTATACTTAGAATCTTATCATAGGTTTAGGTCCTATCCTTTGATTTCATGACTTTCGTTAGCTGCTCTAAAAGATCTTGGGGCCTTTTCACGAGAATACTATCAAACTCTTTCAGCGTATTTTTAATCGCTGTTTCACTTTTTTGGAAAAACTTTTCAAAAGATTGTTCTATATCAATCTCACTCATTTCTTTTTTTAGCATATTGTGAATTATGTAAGTTCGCTCATTGTTAATCTTCCAAAGGTCATTTTTTATCTTGCTTTCTGGAAAAATAGTAAGGAATTTCTCAATCACTTTTCCTGTAGGACCCAGGTCTAAAATTGCCAGCAGTTCATTTTCCTTGTAGAGTGAGAAAAAATTTAGGCCGTTCTTAATATTCGATAATGCTACATTCATATTTCTGGTATTCATTTCCGATATAATGAGATGTTTCAGATTTAGCTCGAAAAAGTAGAAAAAATACAAAAATGCATTCGCATGTTGATTCTTGTTTCTCGCCTTTTTAAAAAGATGGTAAACAGCCCAATTATTATTGTTCAATATTGCGAGAACTTTATTAATTCTCATCAACTCTTGTGGAAGATTTTTTGCCATTTCTTGAAGCCTCTGCGTATGTGATTCTTGATATGCTCTAGCTATTTGTTCTGAAAACCAGTATCGCAACCTACCAAATATTTTCTCTTTTAGCCAATTAATCATTTTAAAATTTATTCTTCTAATTTTCTCCGCTCCGCTAAAATCTTCCGAACCTCTCCAGAAAAATCGGGAACAGTAGAAATTTCCAGCAGCTGATCATTCTCTAATAAAAATAAACAGCCCTTTAATTCTTCTTTAATTTCAATAAATTTTTCCGTGTCTTTAACTGAACCATATTTTTTTTCAATTTCTCCTCCCGGCTTTACAGTTTTCGCTTCTATTTTAGTTTTTTCTTTAAGTTCTTGGTATTTTTTGTACAAACTTTGGCAATATTCTTTTTTATTCTCCATAAATTTTATTTCCTTGCCCTCACATCCCGCCAAGGCGGGATAGTGACGGGTCAATTAATTCTTCTCAATTTTTGGATAAATTTTAATTATTTTTAAATTTCCTCTTGAATCTTACTATGGCCAGTTTCCTTAATTTTTAAAAGATACCTGACCCCTTTTTGTCCTTTTTATCACTTTTTTCTTTTTTCATTTTCTAGCAACTTATAAAATTCATTTATAATTTCTCTGTTAGATATTTTTGTATTATCAATAACTATATCAAATGGATATTTCTCTCTAACTGCAATTCTATTTATCCTCTCAACCAGTTTCTCGCTCATTGGGACATGATCAGAAACGCTCCTTTTCTTATATCTTTCAAAACAAATATCCAACGGAGCTTCTATTTTAATCAATTTTACTTTGTATTTGCTTTGTAATCTTTTTAAAAATATCTTAAAAGAATCAAAAGTTCCGGTTGATTCAAAAATTATCTTATCGTTATTCTTAAAATGTTTTGATATTTCTTTCTCTACTCTTTCCCATGTTTCTGTAAAAGATTTTTCATCAAGAACTTCAGCATCATTAGCAACATGTAAAAAATATGGCTCAACTGAAAGAAATCTTATTTTAAATTCTTTCTCTAATAATCTACCAATATATGACTTGCCACTGCCCTTCGGCCCAATTAAAATATATATTGTTTTCATTTAATCACTTTTGCTTAACAAAAAAAATAGGGCCAACTCTATTTTTTTTCTTAATTTTTTTATTTTCCATAAATTTTATTTATTTTTAACTTTGTCTAAAATTACTTCCTCTATTCTTTTTCTGGAAACCAGCCCGCTTCTTTCATCGCCCTCATAGCAATTCTATTGCTCAAACTATCTCCTCTGGCCACAGAAACACCAACATTTTCTCCAACTGCTTCTGATATCTCTGCAATATCTTTGTGAGTAAATCCAGGACAAAGAAGAATAGAATGAATTCCTTCTTCTTCAGCAAACTTTTTGCATACTTCAAGAGCTTGAGATTGATTTCTAACCAATATCACAAATAGCTTATATTTAGGTGTTTCAAGCACACACTTGTGTTTTTCTATTTCTGCATCAGGAGTATGAGCAAGAAAAAGTACTTTAAAATTCATATTATTATTTCCTATTTAATTTTTTTATTACTATTTTTTTATTTTATTAAATTTCCGACTTTTTACTTAGTACTTTACCTAAAATTGCTTGCCTGCCTTGCCTTGGCAATGGGTTTATTAAAAATCAGAGTTGACACTATTTTTTTACTTATTAATAAAAGGTTCTTGACCCCTTTTTCCGATAGAAATATTCTTTAGTTTCTAACTCTCGAGCGTTTTTAAACATCGTAGAAAACGAACATTTAAGACTTTAATTTTATCCGAGCGTTTCTTTTCTTTTCTAAGAAAACTCTTAAATCTATTATAAAGATTTGCCCGTTTGAAGAAAAGTGATGGATCCGAAACTACTCCCTTATCAATACGTTTGTTTTCTTCATAAAAAGCCACCGAAGCTTTAAACACCTCATTAATCATCTGATAAAAAGGTTTGAGCTCCTTTTTATATTTTTGTTCATGTTCTATTATATGAAGAAATTTTTCTCGAATTATTGATTTCTTTAACTCTTTACCTATCTCTCTCCAAATGTAACGCATTACAAGCCACTTTCCATAGCCACGGCGTATATCCTTATTAGTAAATCGTGACACCATCCTCCCGAGCCAATAATATAAAAGATATTCAAAAATCAGCCGGTTTTCATTAAAAAGTTTGGGATAAAAGTCATCCTCAAAAAGCCTATCTTTTCCAAGTCGAACTTCATAAGGACCAAGCAAACAGGCAGCAGCTCGCTGTGCTAATTCCTCTTTGTTAATCATAAAAGAATAACGCATACCCGCGGCACGACGCGCTTCCTGCTTGGTTTGTCTTTTTCTAATGTACTGATATTTCAATTTCCTAAGCTCTCTCTCAATCCTAACTTGTTCTGTATCATTGGACTTCAGATCAGAAGCCTTTATCGTATTCTGTCGGTTAGTAGCTCTTACTATCTTGCCAATAATTTTTGTGTAGTATGAGTGAGCCTCTTCAGTCTCGCGAGGTAACTCAATCAATTTAACCACAACCATTGCTTTCTTGTTATTTCTAACATCAGCTAGAACGCGTGTAGTCTGTTGTCCATTTATTACCTGAGCATTATTGGCGCGAAGATAAGTTTTTCCTCGTTCACTAATTTGTCTCGCTTCATCACAGATAAAAGTTATGCCGTTATTAAAATACCAAAAAAATTCTGGCTCATGCTTTAAAGTTTCCTCTATTTCTCTATTAATTGCAGTGTTCCCAAGAAATCCTCGAATATTTCTTGCAAATAATCTAATACCAACATCTTTAAATATTTTTGCAATTTCATGACCTTGTACAGCAAATATCCAAGAGGAAATTTCTGTATTTTCATCATAAAGACCAAATAATTCGGCTCGGTGAATTGGAATATTAATAGTTGGGACTGGTGGTGCTACACCCTCAAGATAGTCTTGTATACGACGAAGAAGATTTTTATAAGAACAGGTTTCGAAACTGGCTCTTGGATAATCCTCTATCAACTGTTCTGCTTCTCGCTTATGAGTATCACTTATCTTACCAGTCGTTACAAACTGAAGAATAAGGCGATAATCATTTCTTTTAATTGCTTTTCTTGCCTCTTTAAGAATATCTTGAACTATGACATCAGCATCGGCAAGGAGAGCATCAAACTTATTTCTATTATCTGACAAGAGAACTTCACCAATCTGCCCTAATGCTATAATGTCGGAACGCTTCTCGTTGAAAGTGCCTAATCTCTGGTGATATTTTCCTTGTAGTACAGAAACAGTTTTTGTACTGTCATCAATATAGACAGCATCAATACCTTTATCGCGCGCACCACCTGTGAGTGCTTTCATTGCTTCTTCGTCGCTTCCGACTATAAAAGCACGAAGAAACCAAGCTACAAACGCATTATCGGGTGAAAGTTGTGGATAATTATCTTGGAATTCTTGCACTGCCTTTCTTAATTCAGAAAGATGATTTATGTTCATAATATTATTTTAATTTTTTACTAATTAATTTTTTGATTTTTTGTTTTGATTTTTTAAATTTCCTCTTGAATCTTCCTGTCCAGTTGCCTTAACTTTTAAAAGATTTTCAATTATAGCCTGAACTTCAATTTCCTGTTGCATATTTTTATAATTTATATAGTCGGAAATGGTGGATCCGGAAAATGCCAAGAAGTTTCATTCCATTGGTCTTGGCTAAATATATAAGATTTTTCAAATTTAAACTTGATATTCGATTTTTCTAAGGCGGGTTTAACCAAAACATAAATGACTATCTTATCCCCTTCGGTTGGAGAAAACTCAAATGTTGTAGCGGTTTTCATGTTTCTTTTAGGTGGTATTCGAAGGGGTTGATATAGCATTTTTCTGCCCTCTTCATTTTTTTGGAATTCTAGATAAACTATTCCTGGTAAACTTGAGTCGTTCGAAAACCAAAAATAAGTCTTCTTAATGCTTTTTTCATAAATCATATTCACGTCAACTGCTGGTATTAGTTGATACTTTGCCATACATTCTGTTGCGTGCGCCATTTTTTTTGTTGCGTGAGTATATTTAATCAAAAATATTAAAGTAACGACTAACGCCACAATACCAACTGTAGAAAGCCAAAAGGAATAATCTTCCCAAAAAGGAATGGGGGTTATATTTTCAGAAATACTTAATAAAATATTTAATAATTTCTCAGAAAATTCATTTTTCATATTCTTTATTTATTATTAAAATTTTCTACTATTTTAATCTCCTCCGGTGTGAAGTCATGGAGTTTATAAACTAATCAGTTAATTTGTTTTTCGTATTCACCAATATTACTCGCTCCAAACCTCCTCAATATTATGTTCGGTTTTTATCTTGTACACCTTAATTAACCGTTTTATCTTCCTTTTCTTATCAAAAACCATAACATAATAACTTTTGTTCGCATTAAATTCAGTAGTCTTTTCTCTGATTTCTTTTAATTT